>JACRIO010000224.1 GCA_016220035.1 Planctomycetota bacterium
TCGTCGTGCAGCTCGTGATCGTCGCGAGCGTGCGCGGACGCTGGACGCGCGCCGCCACGCCGCCGGAGCGCGCGGAACCGCGCTTCGACGCCTTCACGACGGGCAAGGCGCTCCTCTGCGCGCTCTTCCTCGTGGTCGCGTTCCTCGCGACGGATTGGCCGCGCGAGGTGCTGGCGCTCGGCGTCGCGGGCGTGCTGCTCCTTTCGCGGCGCACGCACTCGCGCGCGATCCTCGCCGAGGTCGACGGGCCGCTGCTCGTGCTCTTCATGGGCCTCTTCGTCGTGAACCACGCGCTCGCGGCGACCGGCCGGCCCGCGGAGCTCGTGGAGGCGCTCCAGTCCCACGGCGTCGACCTGCGGACGCCTGCGCAGCTCTTCCTCTGGTGCGTCCCGCTCTCCAACGTCGTGTCGAACGTGCCCGCGGTGATGCTGCTCCTGCCGCAGGCGACGCATCCCTCCGCGGGCTCCGTGCTGGCGCTCGCGTCGACGCTCGCCGGCAACCTCGTGCTCGTGGGCAGCATCGCCAACCTGATCGTCGTCGACCAGGCGGCGCGCGCGGGCGTGCGCGTCGGTTGGCGCGAGCACGCGCGGGTCGGCGTGCCGATCACGCTCCTCACGCTGGCGATCGCGGCGCTGTGGCTCTGGCTGCGATCCGCCGCTTGACGGGCCCGCGGTGCCCCGCGTTCCCAGCACCCGCAACCCTGGAGACCTTCGCGGCAGCGGGCTTCCGTCGCTTCCTCGCGCGCTTCGGGGACGGCTTCGCGACGGGCTCGAGCGCGTGCCGCGCGAGCTCGGTGATGTCCTTCAGGAAGACGAACTTCAACTGCGCGCGTGCTTCTTTGGGAACGTCCTCGAGATCGGGCCGGTTGCGCTCGGGCAAGAGCACGGTCCCGATCCCGGCCGCGAGCGCGCCGAGCACCTTCTCCTTGATGCCGCCCACGGGCAGCACGAGCCCGCGCAGGCTGATCTCGCCCGTCATCGCGACGCCGCTCCTCACGCGTCGCCCCGTGATGAGCGACACGAGCGCCGTGTAGAGCGTGACGCCCGCGCTGGGACCGTCCTTCGGGATCGCGCCGGCGGGGAGGTGCACGTGGAGGTCGTGCGTCTCGAACCACTTCGCGTCGAGCCCGAGCTCCTCCGCGCGCGCGCGCACGAGCGTCATCGCGGCCTGCGCGCTCTCCTTCATCACCTCGCCGAGGTGACCCGTCAACGTGAGCTTCCCGCGGCCCTTCATCGCGGTCGCCTCGACGAAGAGGATCTCGCCGCCGACAGGCGTCCACGCGAGCCCGGTCGCGACGCCCGGCAGCGCGGTGCGCTCCGCGAGCTCGCTCTGGAAGCGCGGCGGCCCGAGGACCGCGTGGAGGTCGTCCACGCCGACGCTCACCTTCTTGGCCTGCTTCTCCACGATGCGCACGGCGGCATGACGCACGAGCTGGCCGATCTGGCGCTCGAGGTTGCGCACGCCCGCCTCGCGCGTGTACTCGCGCACGACGCGCTTCAACGCGGCGGCGTCGATCTTGAACTGCGCCTTCGAGAGGCCGTTCGCCTCGAGCTGCCGGTGCACGAGGTAGCGGCGCGCGATCGCGAGCTTCTCCGACGCCGTGTAGCCGGGCAGATGGATGATCTCGAAGCGGTCGCGCAGGGGCGGCGGAATCCCGTCCAGTACATTGGCGGTGCCGATGAAGAGCACCCGCGATAGGTCGAACGGCACGCCGAGGTAGTTGTCGCGGAAGGCGCGGTTCTGCTCCGGATCGAGCACTTCGAGCAACGCCGACGACGGGTCGCCCTGGATCCCCGCGCCGAGCTTGTCCATCTCGTCGAGGAGGAAGACCGGATTGCGCGAGCCGGCCTTGCGCAGGCCCTGTACCACGTTGCCCGGCAGCGCGCCGATGTACGTGCGCCGGTGGCCGCGGATCTCGGCCTCGTCGTGCACGCCGCCGAGCGAGACGCGCACGAACTTGCGGCCCATCGCGCGCGCGATCGACTGGCCCAGCGACGTCTTGCCGACGCCCGGCGGCCCGACGAGGCACAGGTTGCTGCGCTTACCCTTCGGCGCGAGCTGGAGCACGGCGAGGTACTCGAGGATCGCCCGCTTCACCTTCTCGAGACCGTGGTGGTCCTCCTCGAGCACCGTGCGCGCGCGCTCGATGTCCAAGTTGTCTTCCGTCGTCTGCGACCACGGCAGCTCGGAGAGCACCTCGAGGTACGTGCGCAGCATCGAGTACTCGGCCGCGGACTCGTTCATGCGTTCGAGGCGAACGAGCTCCTTCTGGGCCTGTTTCTTCGCCTCCTCGGGCATCGCGGCCCGCTCGAGCGCCTCGCGCAGCTCCGTGATCTCGCTCTTTTCGCCCGCGCCGCCGGAGAGCTCCTTCTGGATCTGCTTCAACTGCTCGCGCAGGAAGTACTCGCGCTGCGCCTTGTTCAGCTCGCCCGCGGTCTCCTGTCGGATCTTGTGGGAGAGCTCGAGCACCTGCCGCAGCTTCCCGAGCTTGGCCGCGACCTTGTCGAGCCGCGGGAGGAGCCCGATCGTCTCCAGGAGCTCCTGTTTCTCGGCCAGCGGGATGTCGAGGAAGGTGGCGACCATGTCCGCGAGCATCGACGGCGACCCGATGCCCGCGATGGCGTTCGAGAGCTCCTCCGGCGCGCCGGGCGCCATCTGCAGCACCTCCTGCGCCTGTTGTTTCAACGCGAGGAAGCGCGCTTCGAGTTCGGGCGTGCGCGCGGGTTCGGATTCCTCGATGCGCTCGATCTCGGCCCACGCGAGCTCGCCTTCCTCCGCGAGCGTCAACAACCGGAAGCGCTGCGTGCCCTGGCAGATCGCGTGGTGTTTCCCATCGGGCGCCGTGAGGTAGCGCATGACCTCGGCGAGCGTGCCGACGTCGTGGAGGTCCTTGCGCGCGGGGTTCTCGATCGTCTCGTCGCGCTGCAGCACGACCCCCACGGGCGCCTGGCGCCGCACCGCCTCCTGCACGGCGCGCACGGAACGCTCGCGCCCGATCATCACGGGCAGGACGACGCCCGGAAAGAGCACCATGCTGCGCACCGGCACGAGGATCACGCGCTCGCGCGCGGGACGCTCTTCCGCGGGCGTCACGGGGAGCGCGGCCGGCGGGTTCGGCGCGCTCATGTCCCCTTCCTCAGGCGCACGAGCAGGAGTCCGTTGTTCCACTCGGTGCCCGCGAGGAGGAGCGGGTAGTTCGGGAGCGGCACGCGACGGTGGAAGCGGCCCTGTGGGATCTCGAGGCGCCGCACTTCGGCGTTCTCGCAACCGGCGGACAGGCTGCGCCGCGCGCTCACGAGGAGGGCGCCGGGCTCGTGCCGCACGTCGACGAGCTCCGCGTCGACCCCCGGCAGCGCGAAGAGCACGAGCAGCTCGGCGTCGCTCTCGTACACGTCGACCGGCGGCTCCCAGGCCGAGCCGCGCTCCCCCGCGACCTGGAAAAAACGGCGCTGCACCCACGCCGTCCGATCGAGCAGCTCCGCCGCTCGCTCCCACATCCAGTCGTTCGGATCGCGCGCGCTCATCGCGGTTGGTTCGGCGGGCTGAGCATGGTGGAGGCGTCACGGGGTTGCAAGGCGGCATGGAACGCAGGGGGCCGCCGGTCGTGGACGAAGTCGGACCCCGCGGGGCGGTGGGTCCGCGTCCACCCCACCCAGCGACTCGAACCGCACGCGAGACTCGCGGAGTGGCCCGCGCGGGTCGGTCGGGATGGGCCCGCGCAGAGCAGGATGTCGGTATAGAGTTTCTGCGTCCCCCGGGTCCTCGGCGCTCCTCCCCTTGCGCTCTCAGTCCGGTGCGGATAATTTCAGTCTTCGTAGGTATCCCGCTCGATGCGGGATTTTTCGCGGCGGCTCCATGGACACGGAGCTCGCACGGCGCCCCGGTGCCGTCCCCACGTCCCTCACCTCCTGCTTCGCACCATGAGAACCTCCCTGCTCCCCCTGGCCGCGCTCTTCTTCCTCGGACAAGCCGCTTCTGCCCAGAACACGCTCTCGGCGCCGGGCAGCCTGCTGCTCTTCCACGAGTTCGACAACCGCTCGGGCGTCGCCAACATGATCACGGTGACCAACACCGCGGACGGCGACCCGTCGACGGACACGATCGACATCGAGTACGTCTACCGCGCGCGCCTCCAGCGCGTCGGCGGCTACGACGTCGTCGTGAACTGCCTCGAGACGAACCGCACGCGCCGCCTGACGCCGAACGACACGTTGAGCATCCTCACGTCGAACGACAACCCGAACTACACGGCGGGGTACCTCTACGTGTTCGCGAAGTCGCGCACGAACGGCCACGCGATCAAGTTCGACCACCTCATCGGCGACAACCTCGTGATCGACGGCCTCGGCGCCTTCGACTACTCGGTCAGCCCCGTGTCCTTCAAGTCGGGCTCGGCCGTCGGCCCCGACACCGACGTCGACGGCGACGGTGTGCGCGACCTGAACGGCGTCGAGTACGCGATGGCGGCGGAGCAGATCCTGATCCCGCGCTTCATCGGTCAGAGCACGCGGGGCGGCGCGATGTCGGGTTACACGAGCGACCTCGTGCTCGTCAACCTCACGGGCGGCACGCAGTTCGACGCGATCCTCGACTTCCTCATCTACAACGACAACGAGGAAGCGTTCTCCGCGCAGTACCAGTTCCGCTGCTGGAGCAAGTCCTCGCTCCTCTCGATCTCCGGCGTCTTCTCCAACGACTTCCTGCTCACGACGAACCACGCCACGAACGAGATCCCCGGCGCGAACTACATCAAGACGGGCTGGATGCGCATCGACGGCAACGTCGCGTTCTCGACGAACACGCAGGTCATCGACCCGGCGTTCCTCGCCGTCCTCGTGGAGAAGATCGGCCCGTTCAAGGCCGCCAACCTCCCCTTCGCGGAAGGTACCCAGAACAACGGCGACCTGCTCCCGCAGTCGATCGCGGGCGACAACAACTGAGCGGACGCCTTCGTCCCGCTCCGACGGCTCACTCGGGCCCGGTCGCGCGTCCAGCGCGGCCGGGCCCGCGCCGTTTGCAGACGGGTAGACACGGTACATGGGGAATCGAATCGTCCGAGAGCATCGAGTGTGAATCTCGCCAGTGGATCACCTGCGCAGTCCACGCCGTTTTTTTCCGTAGGAGCCCCCGCGCCAGATGAACGAGTCGTTATGCTCAGGCTTCTCGCCTGCTCGCTGGAGCAAGGGCATCGACATCTGGGTTTTGCATCAAGGGGGTTGCCTTGAAGTTCCGCTCGTTGAGTCGGCCGTCCACCGGCCACCGTTGGATTCTGTTTCTGGGCGTGCTCGTCGGAGCGCCGCTCTATGCCGCGTGGCAGCATCCGGAGACTCCGCCGAATGCACCGCCGTCCCTCAAGACGGTGCCGGTCGAACTGCCGAGCAATCTGAACGAAGCCGTTCAGGATCTCGACGCGGCGAAGCGCCTCGGCAAGGCGTTGTTCTGGGACATGCAGGTCGGCAGCGACAGCGCCTCGTGCGCGACCTGCCACTTCCACGCTGGCCAGGACACGCGCACGAAGAACCAGACCAACCCGGGCCCGGGTGGGTTCAATCTGTTCTTCTCCGGGGGTCACGGACCGAATTACACGCCGGTCGCGTGCGACTTTCCGTTCCACAAGCTCGAAGTCCCCGACGACAACGATTCGGCGGTCGTCCACGACATCGACGACCGCATGTCCTCGGCGGGCGTCTTCCGTCGGCGCTTCGACGCGGTGGACGTCACTCCGCCGCTCGATGCGCAGGACGAGGGCACGATCGAACCCGATCCGGACGGCTTTGCATTTCCTGGACAGCCGAACAGCAAGAACGTGCGCCGCGTCGAGCCCCGCAACACGCCGACGGTGATCAACTCGATCCTCCTGCACCGCATTTTCTTCGACGGTCGCGCCAACTTCAATTTCAACGGGAACAACCCGTTCGGCGACACCGATCCCAACGCGAAGGTGCTCGTCAACAACGGCAACGCCGGCGATGACGCGACCCCGACGCGGCTCCTGTTCGACCACGCGGCCACCGCGTCGCAGTCGGTCGGCCCACCGCTCTCGCCGTTCGAGATGTCGTACTACGGGCGCATCTGGCCGCAGCTCGGCCGCAAGATGATCCTTCGCAAGCCGCTCGCGCTCCAGCGCGTCGCTCACGACGACAGCGTGCTCGGGGTGATCGACAACCAGCCCGACCCGGGTGACGTTCTCCCCGGCCTCGATCCGACCCTCACCTACGCCGACATGATCCGCTCGGCGTTCCACGCCAAGTTCTGGAACGCCGGCAACACCTACGACGCCGACACGGGTCTGCCCTCCGCTGGAGCCTTTTCCCAGATGGAGCGCAACTTCGCGCTCTTCTTCGGCCTCGCGATCCTCGCGTACGAATCCGACCTCGTCAGCGACGACTCGCGCTACGACCAGTACATGGACGGCGGCGGCGAGAGCGGCACGGCGGCCAACGCGCTCACGGCGCAGGAAAAGGAAGGTCTCGACATCTTCCTCAACCGCGGCGGCTGCATCGGCTGCCACTTCGGTCCCGAGTTCGCGGGGGGCACGCTGACGAAGATCTTCCGCACGCCGAACGAGGGTCTCCTCGAGCGCATGCTCATGGCGGACGGCGAAGCGGACGGCCACGCGCAGTTCGTGTCCTACCCACCGCCGATCGGCGAGCCGCTGCACCCGACGGATAGCGCCCTGCTCTCCGACCCGCGCGGCAAGCTGATCGAGATCCGCCCCCCGACGGGGTATGGCGGCCCGCTCGCCTGGGGCTGGGGCTACTTCGCCACGGGCGCGGGCGTCTGCACGCCGGCGATCGACCAGACCATCGTCTTGACCCCGGGCAGCAACGCCCCCTCGAACTCCAACTTCTCGGCTTCGGCGCGACTGCGCGTCGACACGGACTGCAGCAAGGTGTTCCGGGTGGACATGAGCTGGCAGTACCCCGGCGCGCCGGGCGGAGAGTACACGCTCTACGTGGCCGGTCGGCTCGTCGGGCGCATCCACATGGACCAGGTCCAGCCGCCCGCCGTTTACGACAACGGCTTCTACAACATCGGCGTCCGCCCGACGGCCGAGGACATCGGCAACGGCGGCGTCGGTCCGTTCGGTCCGTTCGCCTTCGCCGCGCGCGCGCAGAGCGGCGAGAACGTGGACAACGGCAACCTCCAGCCGCCCGTCGGTCCGAACGAGCGGATCGCCGTGAACGGTGCGTTCAAGACGCCTTCGCTACGCAACATCGAGCTCACTGGCCCCTACATGCACAACGGGGGCTTCTCGACGCTCGAACAGATCGTCGACTTCTACACCGGCGGAGCGCACTTCGAGCAGGTGAACAAGCACGACCTCGATCCCGACGTCGAGGGGATCGGCGGCATGAACCCCGACCGCAAGGCGGCGCTGGTCGCCTTCCTCAAGGCGCTCACCGACGAGCGCGTGCGGCTCGAGCAGGGTCCGTTCGATCATCCCGAGCTCATCGTCCCCGTCGGTCATCCCGGCGATCAGAACGGTGTGACCGAGGGCCCGAACTGCAACCTCGCGCTGCACGTGTGCGAAGCCACCGAGAACTTCCTCACGGTCCCGCCGGTCGGCAACGGCGGCCGCGCCGCGAACGACGCGCTCCAGCCGTTCGAGACGCAGCTCGCACCGTGCGTGAATCTGCTCCTCGCGGGCGGCGCGCGCGTCAGCGAGACAGGCGCGACGATCTCCCAGGTGCGCGTGGCGCTCTCGCGGCGTCCCGCGAGCCCCGTGACGGTCGCCCTCCAGGTGTCCGACACCACGGAAGGCACCCTCACGGCCAGCGCGCTCACGTTCACGCCGACGAACTGGAGCACGCCGCAGATCGCGGTCGTGCGCGGCGTCCAGGACGGAATCGTCGACGGCAGCGTGCCGTTCAACCTCGCGGTGGCGAGCGTCACGAGCACGGACCCGACCTTCGACGGCATCCCGGGCAACTCGGTGTCGATCACCTCGATCGACAGCGGCGTGCGCTACGAGACGTTCCAGTTCGAGGCCGAGAACGGCGCGATCACGAGCCCGATGGTCTCCGCGCTGGACTCGACCGCCTCGAACGGCCGCTACGTCTGGGCGCCGAGCGGCGCCGGCAACAACTCGAGCGCGACCGGCACGTTGGGCGTCGACGCCCTCACGTTCAACGTGACCGCGCCGGGCAACTACTACGTCTGGGGCCTCGTGAAGACGCCGACCGTCAACGACAACCAGTTCTGGGCCAAGATGGACTCGGGCACGTACTTCAACTGGACGATGCCCGTGACGACCGTGTGGACCTGGGACAAGGTCAACGACACGGCGGCGCAGGATCCGATCCTCTGGAACCTCACCGCCGGCAGCCACACGCTGCGCATCCGCTGGCGCGAGGACGGAACGAAGCTGGATCGCGTGATCGTCACGAGCGATCCGGCCTACGTGCCGCAGACGGGCAACCCGATCGCGCCCTGACGCGCGTCCGAAAGGCCGCGGGGATTCCCTCGCGGTTCGCACGCGCCGCGTCACCTTTGAGGTGGCGCGGCGCTTTCCTTTTCACGCGGCTGCCGGCGGGCGCGGTGCGGGTGCGGGGGCGCGGTGCTTTCCTCCTCACGCGGCTGCCGGCAGCTGAGGTGGCGCGGCGCTTTGCTTCTCACGCGGCTTCCCGAGGGCGCCCGAGCGCCTCCGACGATAGGTGGTGCACGCCGGCGACCGACGTCCAGCGTGCGCGACTCGAACGCGCCGCGGCCGGGATCAGCGCAGCGGGTCGAGCCAGACCACGTCGCCTGGAAACGGCGCGGACAGGGGGTCCCACGCGCACGGTAGGAAACCCGCGCCCTCGAAGCGCAGCCCCGGCGGCCACGCGGGGAGCGAGAGCTCGACGCGGCCTTCCGCGTCCGTGCGCGCGAGCTCGCGCTCGCCGAGCGCGACGCGCACGCGCGCGAGAGGGCGTCCGCTCGGGCGGTCGCGCACGACGAGCTCGCGTTCGAAGCCGCGCTCCAGGGCGATGCGCGCGACGATCCGCGCGGGATCGCGCTGGAGGAGCTCCGCGACGCGGCCGGTGACGCGGACGTGCTCGGGCGCCTCGATCACGTAACCGAGCTCCGGCCGCAGCTTGAACGTGCTCTGCACGACCCCCGTCGGCGCGTCGAAGCGCGCGATCTCGCGCGCACCCGCCCGGTCGGCGTCGCCGAGGAACAACGCGACGCGCGCGGAACGGAGCGGCTCCTTCGACGTGCGGTCCACGATCTCGAAGGCGAGCGTGCGCTCGCGCAGGATCTGCGCTCGGCGAAGCACGATCCCGCGCGTTCCGAAGGGGACGGTGGTCTCCTCCGGCTCGAAGCGATCGTCCGCGATGCCGCCGCCGACGCCGAGGAGGAGCTCGGGCTCCGGCTTCGACCAGAACTCGAACTGGCCCTTGTCGCCGCTCGCGAGGGTCATCGCCTCGCCCGAAGAGCGCGTCACGCGCAGTTCGACGCCGGGCAGCGGGTAACCGTACTCGTCGAGCACCTGCCCCACGAGCGCGGGCCGCAACCCCGCGACGCCGAGGCGCACGTCGACGACCTCGTGCTCGCCGCGCGCGAGATCGACCGTGCGTTCGACGCGCTCGCCCGTGAGCGGATGCAGCGCGCTCACCGTGTAGCAGCCCGCGCGGAGCGCGGTGAACAATCCTTCGCCGGTCGCGTCGGTCGTGCCGTGCCAGCCGCGCGCCGCGCGCGCGTCCTCGTGGACCGCAAGGTACGTCGAGACCCCCGCGATCGGCCGTCCCTCGTCGTTCCGACAACGAACGCGCACGACGCCGCCCGCGTGGAGCGCGAGCGCGAGCGGCCGCGGCGCGATCGGCGGCTCCAGCGTGAGCACGTCGCTCGCGAGCGTGCCGCCCTGCTCCGCCTCGACGCGCAGGCTGCGCGACACGCTCGGAGCGTCGACGAACGGGAACCGCGCGCGACCCGCGGCGTCGGCTTCCTCGTAGTCGCGCGCGACCGGCAGGAACGCGCCGTTCTCGGCGCGCTCGCCCCAGGTCACGGAGACCGCGGCCCCCTCTGCCGGGAGCCCGTCGGGGAGGCGGATGTCGACTTCGAGCACGCGCTCGGGCTCGCGCGCGAAGAACACGACGGAGGGCGTTTCGTCCGCGGAAGCGCGCGGATCGCGCGGCGCGAGCACGAACTGGTTCGGTTCGAGCTCCCATCGCGCGGAGACGCGCGCGTCGAGCGCGTCGGGCGCGTGCTGGGCACTGACGACTCCGCACGCGAGCTCGGGGCCGGTGGCGAAACCGCCGCGCGCGTCGGTCACGACGGTGCACGTGCGCGGACGGCGCGAGAGGAAGGAGAGCGCGAGGCCGGAGACCGGTTCCTTCGTGCGCGCGTCGAGCACGATCCCGCGCACCGCGCGCAGTGCGTCCGCGTCGCTGAGCGTGATCTCCGCGGTGCGTTCGGGCGGTTCGAGCGCGAGTTCGGGGCCGACGTCCGCGCCGTCCGCCCCCGCGTCGTCGATCGCAGGACGCTCGAGCGCGGCGCGCGTCCCAGCGCGCTCCACGCCGGTCGGCGCGCGCGCATCGTCCGAGCGCTCCGCGCCCGCACCCAGCGACCACGCGAGCCACACGAAGCCGCCCGCGCAGGCGAGCGCGCCGGGGATCAGGAGCGTGCGGGCCTTCATGTCCGTCGAAGTGCGTGCCGCGCGGGCGTCAGCGCGCCGCGACGATCGCGGGCGCGAAGCGAAACGTCCCTGTGAAGCTCGCGTTCTCGTCGGGCCGCGACCAAACCCGGCCGAGGCGCTTGTCGCGGTACTCGAAGGCCGTGTTGTTGCCGACGATCGGCCGTTCGACGGGCGCGAACGGCGCGTACCAGACCTGGTAGGGCATCTTGCAGCAGGCGCGGTCCGGGAGCATCGAGCCGCGGAGCGCGAAGAGTCCCTTCGATTCGACGCGGTAGGTCTCGGCCTCGATCACGATCGCGAGCGGCACGGCGCGCACTAGGTCGATGGTCCCGAGCGTCGCGCCGAGACGCGCGGAGAGGAGCGAACGCACGGCGGCGACCTGCGCCGCGCTCGCGTGCTCGCCGACGTAGAGCACGGTGTGGCGCGGGCTCTCCGGCACCGCGAGGTTGTCGTCGCCGACGACGACCGCGACCACGTCCAGGTGCGCGAGCTCGACCCCGTCGAACCGACCGCCCTCGAAATGCCACGCGAGCAGCGCCTCGCGGCCCGCGGTGGTCGCCTCGCCGCCGTAGTGGCACGCGCCCGCGAACACGCTCGCGGTGCGGCCCTCGGCGTAATGCCCGCGCGGGGCGAGGTCCACGGACGCCGATGCGGTCCCCGGCGATTCCGGGGCGAAAGCGAGCAGGACGGGAGCGATCACGGACAGCATGGGGCACCTCGTGGACGGGTGCCGACAGTCTACCGGAGGCTCCGTCAGAGGAGGCCCTGGAAGCACTCGCGCCCCGCGCGGCAGTCGTCGGGGGCCACGACCTCGCCGTCGGGACCCAGGACCTGCTGTGTGCGACGGCACCAGCAGTGGCGGCTCGCGTCGAGGATGTCCTCTTCGTGCTCGGGCGGCGAAGAGCGAAAGAAGAGCTTCTTGCTCTGGATGTGACGGCAGAACGGGCTCGCGGCGAGCTCGAAGCGTCCCTCGGGGGTCGGTTCGGTCGGCATGGGTGGCTTCCGGTTCCTTCGCGGGCGCTCAGGCGAGGCTTTGGAGCGCGCGCACGACGAGCCCCTTCGTGAGCGGGATCTTGTAGTCGTTCTGGCCGAGCGGCTCGGCCCCGGTGACCGCGGCGGCGGCGGCCTTCTCGAACGTGGAAGGCTCGAAGGCGGCGCCCTCGAGCGCCTTCTCGGTGGGAAACGAGCGCCAGGGCACCGGAGCGACGCCGCCGAGGGCGACGCGCGCCTTCCGGATCCGCGCGCCGTCGCGCCAGAGGCACAACGCGACGGACGCGAGCGCGAAGTCGTACGAACCGCGCTCGCGGAACTTGAGGTAGGTGCTCGAGAGGCCGGCCTCGGGGGCGGGCACGAGGACCTTCGTGAGCACCTCGCCCTGGCGGAGCACGTTCTCGTGCTTCACGTCGCCGGCCGAAGGCAGCGTGAAGAACTCCTCGAGCGGCACCGTGCGCTCACCCGCCGCGCTCACGAGCGTCGCCGAAGCCCCGAGGGCCACGAGCGCGGGCGCGAGATCGGAGGGATGCACGATGTAGGACGGTCCCCCGGCGAGGATCGCGTTGTACTTGTTCATGCCGGAGAAACTGAAGCACTCGTCGCCGCCCTTCTTCAGGCACTTCGCGTGTTCGCTCCGGTAGTACCAGCAGCGCGGACGTTGGCAGAGGTTACCCCCCACCGTGCCGACGGTGCGGATCTGCGGACTGCCGACGGACGCCGCGGCCTCGGCGAGGAGGCGCAGCCGCTCGCGAACGCCCGCGTGCTCCTCGAGCGCGCCGATCGTGACGAGCGCGCCGATCGTGCACGCGCCGGCCGCGGTGAACTCGATGCGGTCGAGTCCCGGAATGCCCTTCAGGTTGACGAGCTGCTCGGGTTCGACGAGGTGCTCCTTCATCTCGGTCAGGAGGTCCTGGCCGCCGGCGAGTACGCGCGCGGAGGAGGACGGAGCCGCGGCGAGCGCACGCGTGGCGTGCTCGAGCGTCTTCGGGTTCAGCAGGGTGAAGCTCTTCATCGTGCGTTCCTCAGGCGATCCGGCCGAGCGCGGCCAGCACCTTGTCGGGCGTCAAAGGCAGGTCGCGCACGCGCGCACCGCATGCGTTGTGCACGGCGTTCGCGATCGCGGAGTGGCCGGGCACGACCGCGGGCTCCGCCATGCCGATCACGGCGTTGCGCGGGTCGTCGTCGTCGATCAGCGCGGTCATCTCGGGGATCTCGCTCGGACCGGCGAGCTTGTAGTCCTCGAAGTTCGCGTTGAGCGCGATCCCGAGCACCGGGTCGATCACGCGCTCCTCGAAGAGCGCGTACGAGAGCGCCTGGATCATGCCCCCGTTCAACTGGCTCTTCACGGCGAGGCGGTTGATCGGGAGACCGCAGTCCTGGATGCCGACCATCGCGAGCACGCGCACGCGCCCCGTGAGCGTGTCGACCTCGACCTTCGCGGCCTGCGCGCCGTGCACGCCGTTGCCCATGAGCGCGGCGGCCCGGTCCTTGTCCCACTTGCCGTGCGCGGAGAGGCCCGCGTTGGGCAGCGTCCCAGAGGCCTGCTTCCAGGTCATCGTGACGTTCGGGTTCGCCTGCGAGAAGACCTTGCCGCCGGCGAAGCGCACGAGCGCGGGATCGGTCTTCAACAGGGGCGCGAGGTGCGCGGAAAAGGCCTCGCGGGCGTTCCACGCCGCGTCCTTGACCGCGGGCGAGAGCGAACCGGTCGTCGTGCTGCCGCCGGAACCCGTCGCGGAGGGCAGGCGGGAGTTGCCGATGCGCGCGACGACGTCGCCGAGCGCGAGTCCGAACTCCTCCGCCACGATCGCGGTGACGAGCGTGCGCGAGCCGGTGCCGAGGTCCTGCGTGCCGACGCTCACGGTGACGCTGCCGTCGCCCGCGATCTGCACGTCGCACTCCGTGCCGCCGCTGCCGCCGCCGCCCCAGGTCGAGATGCCGAAACCGATGCCGGTCTCCTTCCCGCCCGAGTTCGGGCCGGGCTTCGTCCGGTGCGGGTGCTCGAACCAGCCGATCTCGCGCGCGACGCGCTCGAGCTGGCGGTGGTAGACCTTGTCGCGCAGGTTCTTCTTGCGCACGTCGAGGAGGTCGAGCCCGAGCTGGTACGCGAGCTCGTCGATCACCGCCTCCATGCCGAACGACGACTGCGGATGGCCCGGCGCGCGCATCGCGCGGCTCGAGTCCGTGTTGGTGTAGACCGCGACGACCTCGCTGTACGTCTTCCCCGCGGAGTAGATGTAGGGCGGGCGCGCCATCGCGCCGTCGCCGAGGCCGCCGAACCGCTCGGCTTCCGCGACGAGGCCGACGAGCGCGCCGTCTTTGTCCATCCCGGCCTTGTACTTGACGCGGTTGCCGCTTCGGTTGCCGCCCATCACGAACTCGTCGGGACGGCGCAGCATGAGGTGCACGGGCTTCTTCAGCTCCTTCGCGACGCGGCACGCGGCGGCCCCCTCGGACCCGAGGCCGAACTTCGAACCGAAGCCGCCGCCCATGTATTCGACGACGCACGTCACCTGGTTCGCCTTGAGGCCGAGGAGCTCCGCGACCTGTTCGACCGCGGCGAAGGTCGACTGCGTGGAGATGTAGACCGTCGCCTCCTCCCCGCCCGTGTAGTCGACGACGACCCCGTGCGTCTCGAGCGACGCGTGGTGCTGCACGGGCACGCCGTAGGTCGCTTCGAGCTTCGCCGCGGCGCCGGCCACGGCGGCCTCGGCCTCGGCGCGATCGCCGTTCTGCCCGGGTTTCCCCTGGTTGCCGTTCTTGCGCACGTTCGGCGCGCCTTCGGCGAGCGCCTGCGCGCGGTCGACGGCCCAGGGGAGCGGCTTGTACACGACCTTCAACGCGCGCAGCGCGTCGTCGGCGTGATCGCTCGTCCTTCCCGCGACGACGGCGATGGGCTGGCCGAGGAAGCGCGTCTTCGTCTCGAGCACGATCGCGGCCTCGACGCCGGGGAGCGCGAGCGCCGCCTTCACGTCGATCTCGACCTCGGCGCTCGGATACGGGCAGCACAGGAGGCGCGCGTAGACCATGCCCGGCAGACGCACGTCGTGCGTGAAGCGCGCGCGGCCCGTGACCTTGACCGGACCGTCGACGCGGCGGAGCTCGGTGTTGAGCAGTTTGAGCTCCTTGCGCTCGCCCCAGCGCGGACCGTCGACGTCCTCGACCTCGATCTCGATCTCCTGCGGGACGCCGTTCACGTCCTTCGTCGTCTTGATCTTGCGCGTCTTCCTCGGCTTGTCTTGCGCCTTCGCGTCCTGGCGCGGCGCGCCCGTCGGTTCGATGGAGCTCATGACGGTCAGCCTTTCTTCGCCTGCTGGGCCGTGGCGAGGGCCGCGGCGAACACGTGCGGGTAGGTCCCGCAGCGACAGACGTTGCCCGAGCACGCGCGTTGGATCGTCGCGCGGTCCGCGCCGGGGTGCTGCTCGAGGCACGCGGTGATCGACATCACGAAACCCGGCGTGCAGAAGCCGCACATGGAGGCGTCGTGCTCGCAGAACGCGGCCTGGAGCGCCGACAGGTTCTCGGGCGCGCCGATGCCCTCGATCGTCTTGATCTTCTTCCCGCGCAGGTCCACCGCGAGCAGGAGGCACGCATACGCGGGCTTTCCGTCGACGTGCACCGTGCACGCGCCGCAGTTGCCGCGGTCGCAGACGTCCTTGGCGCCCGTGAGCGGCGGCGCGCAACGCTCGCGCAGCGCGGCGAGCAGCGTCGTGCGCGGCTCGACCTTCAACTTCTGCTTCGCGCCGTTGAGCTCGAGTTCGATCTCGATCTCGCCCGCGAGTTCCTCGGGGCCCTCTGCGACACTCGGCGCGGCACTCGCGCTCCGCGCCTCCGCGCGCTCGGCCGCGCACGCGCCGAGAAGGCCCTGCGCCAGCACGCCGCCCGCGGCCACGCTGCCGGCACTTCGAAGGAACAGACGCCGCGACAGGTCGGCCTCGGGGATGGGGTCCTGGCTCATGGATCTCCTCGCGATCGGGGACGCTCGGCGCGGTAGCGCCGGAGCGACGGGGGTGCGCGCGGATTCTAGGCGCGGCGCGAAGAGCGGCGCCAGCAGCGAAGCGGCGCGAATCGCGCGGAACGCAGATCGAACCTGCGCTCCGCTGGGCGAGGCCCCCGATGCTCGCTATGCTCGAAGCGTCCCTACAACCCCGTCGCGGTGCTCAGACCGACTGTTCCGGTTCGCCCGCGGAAAGGCCCGTGCCGTGATGCACATTCATCGTTGGGCTCTGCCCGCTCTCGCGCTCTTCGTCCTCCTCGTCCCCTGCTTCGCTCGCACCGGAACGTCCGCACCGCCGACGTCCGCGCCCGAGCTCGCGCCGCCTCAGGATCCGCCCAAGGCCGTCGAGGCCGTGCGCTTCACCGGCATTCCGACGGCCAACACGGCCGACCTCGAGGCGAAGTACGAGCCGCTCGCGAAGTACCTCTCCGAGAAGCTCGGCGTGCCGTTCGAGTACGTCCCTTCGGCCGACTACAACGCCTCGGTCGACGGCTTCGTGAACGGCGACCTCCAGCTCGCGTGGTTCGGCGGCCTCACCGGCCTGCGCGCGCGCCAGCGCGTCGAGGGCGCCAAGGTGATCGCCTGCGGGAAGATCGACCGCGAGTTCAAGAGCTACTTCGTCGCGAACAAGGCGCTCGGACTCGCGAAGTCCGACAAGTTCCCGCTCGCGCTCGAAGGCAAGCAGTTCACCTTCGGCTCGGACTCGTCGACCTCCGGCCGCCTGATGCCCGAGTACTTCATCCGCAAGGAGACGAAGAAGGCGCCCAAGGAGTTCTTCGGCAAGGAGAACCACTACTCCGGCGGCCACGACAAGACGGCGAAGCTCGTCGAGGCCGGCACGTTCGACGCCGGCGCGATGGACTTCAAGCAGTACGAGAAGATGGTCGCCGAGTTCAAGAAGGACCCCAAGTCCGAGAAGGGGCTCGACCCCGACAAGGTGCAGGTGATCTGGGTCACGCCGACCTACGTCGACTACCACTTCACGGCGCACCCGATGCTCGACACCGAGTACGGCGCCGGGTTCAGGAAGAAGCTCCAGGCGGCGCTGATCGAGCTGAAGGACGAGGCGCTGCTCGCGGCCCTCGACCGTCCCGAAGGCCTCGTCGAGGCGACCAACGCCGACTTCGACGTGCTTCAGGGCGTGGCCAAGGAAACCGGCCTCGTCCGCTGACGCCTTTCGGCGAAAGCGCTGCTTGCCCACGCACGGCTCCCCCGCTTCGGACGGCGCGTTCGCCCTCGAACTGCGCCGCGTGAGCGTCGCCTTCGACGCGCGCGCCGTGCTCGACGCCGTCGACCTCGCCTGTGCTCCAGGCGAGGTCGTCGCGTTGGTGGGGCCGAGCGGCGCCGGCAAGACGACGCTCCTGCGCCTGTGGAACGCGGCGCTCGCGCCGACTTCGGGGAGCGTGCGCGTGCACGGCGCCGACCTCGCGGAGCGCACGCCGCGCGAGCTGCGGGAGCTGCGCTCGCGCATCGGGTTCGTGCACCAGGATCTGGCCCTCGTGCCCAACCTGCGCGTCCTGCAGAACGTGCTGCACGGCGCGCTCGGGCGGCAGAGCTTCCTCTCCGCGGCCCGCACGGCGCTCTTTCCCGCGCGGGAAGAACAGGAGCGCGCGGCGGTGCTGCTCGAGCGCGTGGGCATCGGCGAAAAGCTCTTCCAGCGCACGGACACGCTCTCCGGCGGACAGCGCCAGCGCGTCGCGATCGCGCGCGCGCTCTACCAGGAGCCCGCGGCACTCCTGTGCGACGAGCCCGTGTCCTCCGTCGACCCGGCGCGCGCACGCGACACGGTGCAGCTGCTCACGGCGCTCGCGAAGGAGCGCGGGTTCACGCTCGTCGTGAGCCTCCACGACGTGCGCCTCGCGCGCGAGTTCTTCCCGCGCCTCGTGGGCCTGCGGGGCGGGCGCGTGTGGTTCGACCGGCGCAACGGAGACGTGCGTTCGTCCGAGCTCGACGACCTCTACAGCCTCGAGCGCGCGGAGCTCCTCGCCGATGGGAGCTGACGCCCCGCGCGGCGCGCGCCGGCGCTGGGTGCTGCTCGCGATCACGGTCGCGGCGGTGCTCGCGGCGCTGACGCTGAAGGCGTCGCTCGGTGACTTGGTGCCGCAGCGCGGCGGGGCCGAGCTCGTCCTGCGCTTCTTCGCGCGCGCCCTGTCGCCCGCGTTCCGCCACGAAGGCGAGGTGCCCGAGGGCACGCCGTCGCTCTTCTTCTCGGCGCTCGCGGCGATGCGGCGCACGCTCGTCTTCGGGGTCGCGGCGATGAGCTTGGCGCTCGCCGGCGGCGTCGTGCTCGGCTTCCTCGGCTCGAGCGCGTGGTGGAGCGGCGCGCGCGCCGGCGGCGGCAGCGCGTGGAGCCGCTTCCTCTACCGCGCGATCGCGCCGTCGGTCTGGGGCGCCGCGCGCGTGCTCATCGTCGGCATGCGCTCGGTGCACGAGCTCCTGTGGGCCGTGTTGTTCCTCGCGGCGCTGGGCTTGAACAACGTGACCGCGGTCGTGGCCATCGCGATCCCCTACACGGGCACGCTCGCGAAGGTCTTTTCCGAAATGATCGACGAGGCGCCGCGCGACGCCGCCCACGCGTTGCGCGCCGCGGGCGCCTCGCACGTGCAGGTGTTCGCGTTGGGTCTCCTGCCGCGCGCCCTGCCCGACATGTGCGCGTACGCGTTTTACCGCTTCGAGTGCGCGATCCGCAGCTCCGCGGTGCTGGGGTTCTTCGGGTTCCCCACGCTCGGCTACTCGATCAGCGCGTCGTTCGAGAACCTGCACTTCGGCGAGGTGTGGACGTACCTGTACGCGCTGTGCGTCCTGGTCGTCGGCGTCGAGCTCTGGAGCGGCGCCCTGCGCCGGAGGTTCGTCGCTTGAGCACGCGCATCGACGCACTCCGGCGCGCGCGGCCGCGGAGCAGGCTCCTGCGCTTGTCGCTCGTGCTGCTCGCGCTGCTCGTCGTCTGGGCGTGGACCGCGGGCGACTTCGATTGGGCGGACCTCGTCAGCGAGCGGCGCGGCGAGAACGTGCGGCGGTTCTTCGCCGAGGAGGTGACGCCCTATCCGCTGCGAGAGGCGGGCTGGAGCCGCGCGGGGGTCGTCGATTGGGCGGCCGGCCTCTGGTCGGACCGCGGCGCGCGCGGTGTCACCGCGACGCTCTCCATCGCGGTGCTCGCGATCGCGCTCGCGGGCGCCGCCGCGCTACTCCTGTCACCGTTCGCGGCGCGCAACCTCGCGAGCGCGCGGCCGTTCGAGTTCGGCGCGGACGCACCGCGCGGCGCCGGCGGCGGCGGCGCGTTCCGCTGGCGCGTGCTCACCGGCGTCACGCGGGCGCTCTTGATCCTCCTGCGCGCGATCCCGGAGTACGTGTGGGGCTTCCTCTTCCTCGCGCTGCTCGGTCCGAGCGCGTGGCCCGCAGTGCTCGCGCTCGCGATCCACAATGCGGGCATCCTCGGCAAGCTCGGCGCGGAGACGATCGAGAACCTCGAGGCCCGACCGCTCGTCGCGCTGCGCGACGCGGGCGCCACCCGGACGCAGGCTTGGTTCGGCGCCGTCCTGCCGCTGTCGCTCGCGCGCTTCCTGCTCTATTTCTTCTACCGCTTCGAGACGTGCGTGCGCGAGGCGACCGTGCTCGGGATGCTCGGCGTCGTCTCGCTCGGCTACTGGATCCAGGACGCGCGCAGCAAGCACTACTACGACGAGATGCTCTTCTTCGTCGCGCTGGGCGCGTGCATCGTGCTCCTCGGCGACCTCGTGTCGGCCGCGGTGCGGGCCGCCCTGCGCAGGACCGGATGAGCCGGCTCGGCGGGCGGTGCCTCGTGGACGGAGCCGCGGGGGCGCTCTAGAGTCCGCGCGCCGCATGCCGCCCGCCGTCATCGAGATCCACGGCCTCGAGAAGCACTACGGGAGCGTGCCCGCGCTCGCCGCGCTCGATCTTTGCGTGGCGCCGGGCCCCGTCGGCCTGCTCGGCCCGAACGGCGCGGGGAAGACGACGCTGATCAAGCTCCTCCTCGGCTTGCTCGTGCCCGACGCGGGCTCCGCGCGGATCGCGGGCCACGATCCAGCGACGCCGGCGGGACGCCACGCGCTGCGCCGCGACGTCGGGTACATGCCCGAGAGCGACTGCCTCGTGCCGGGGCTCTCCGCCGTCGAACTCGTGACGACGCTCGGCCGCCTCTCGGGGCTCGGAGCGATCGACGCGCTCACGCGCGCGCACGAAGTGCTGGACTACGTCGGCCTCGACGAGTCGCGCTACCGGCCCGCCGACGGCTACTCGACGGGCATGAAGCAGCGGTTGAAGCTCGCGCAGGCGCTCGTGCACGACCCCGCGCTCCTGTTGCTCGACGAGCCGACGAACGGGCTCGATCCCAAGGGGCGCAAGCACATGCTCGAGCTCGTCTTCGACCTCGGACACGCGCAGGGGAAGAACATCCTGCTCTGCTCGCACCTCCTCCCCGACGTCGAGCGCACCTGCAGCGACGTCGTCGTGCTCCAGAAGGGCCGCGCGGTGCTTTCGGGGAGCATCGCCGAGCTCACGGGCGCGCACGCGCGGCGGCGGATGGTCGAGCTCGCGGGCGACACGGCGGCCTTCGCGGCCGAGCTCGCGCGCGCGGGCCTCGCGGCCTCCGCCGCGGGCGAACACGCGCTCACGGTCGAGCTCCCGACGGGCGCCGAGGACTCCGACGGGCTTTTCGTGCTCGCCGCCGCGTGCGGCGCGCGCATCACGCGCATCGCGGAAGAGCGCTCGTCGCTCGAACAGGTGTTCCTCGACGGACTGGGAGGTCCGCGCGCGTGAAGGCGACGACGCACACCGAGGTCTACCGCCCCTACACGGGCGAGCTGCGCCCGCCGCGCTGGTCGTTCGTGCCGATCGCGTCGAGCGGCATCCGCGTCGCGCTCAAGAGCAGGTGGCCGCTCCTGCTCTACCTCCCCGCGGCGATCGCCACGGTGATCTTCGGGTTCATCGTGTACGCGAAGTTCTCGCTCGAGCAGGGCATGACGCCCGGCGCGCTCGCCGGGCCGAACGAGCAGGCAAGCGCCGGAGTGGTGCTCGTCGGCACGATGGCGAGCAAGATGATCGAGGTCCGCGACATGATCGTGGGCGCGATCTTCGCGCTCGGGCTCTTCTCGGTGCTGCTGGTCGCGTGGTACGGCGCGGGGCTCGTGTGCGAGGACCGCCGGGTCGGCGCGCACCTCCTCTACTTCTCGCGGCCCCTGTCGCTCGCGAACTACGTCCTCGGGAAGCTGTGCGTCGTCGGGGCCTTCGTGCTCGCGAGCGTGCTCGTCCCGGCGCTCGTCATCTGCACGGTCGCGATCTCCTCGTCGCCCGGCTGGACCTTCCTCGAGGACCAGGGCTGGATCCTCCTGCACGTCGCCCTGTACTCGCTCGTGCACACGTTCGTGCTCGCGAGCCTCGTCCTCGCGATCTCGACGCTCGCCTCGCGGCGCATCTTCGCGCTCATCGGGACGGTGGGCTTCTTCCTGTTCACGCAGGTGCTCGGGATGCTGCTCGCGTTCCTGCAGAAGGACGCGCGCTGGATGGCGCTGGGACCGCTCGCGAACCTGCGCCGGGTCGCCGCGACGATCTTCGGCGTCGAGCGCGTGGCCGGCTTTCGCCTGAACTGGGATCCGGCGCTGTCGTGGTGGGCGCTCGCCGGCGTCTTGCTCGCCGCGTGGACCGTGATCGTGCTGCGCGTGAAGCGCATGGAGTCGCTCGCGTGAGCACGATCGTCGAGGCCACGGACCTCTCGCGCTACTACGGTCCGGTCGTGGGGCTCAACGACCTCACCGTGCGCATCGAGGAGGGCGTCACGGGGCTCCTCGGCCCCAACGGCGCGGGCAAGTCGACCTTCTTGAAGCTCGTCGCGGGCGAGATCCGGCCGTCGCGCGGGCGCGTCACCGTCCTCGGGTACGCGCCCTTCGCGAACCGCGAGTACTTCCGCCGCGTCGGGTTCTGCCCGCAGCAGGACGCGCTCTACGGCGAGATGACGGGGCTCGAGTTCGTCGCCTTCCTCCTGCGCCTCTCGGGCTTCTCCCGCGCGGACGCAAACGCGCGCGCCGTGCGCGCGCTCGAACGCGTGGGCCTCGCCGACGCGATGGAGCGGCGGACGCGCGGCTACTCGAAGGGCATGCGCCAGCGCGCGCGTCTCGCGCAGGCGATCGCGCACGACCCGCGCCTCCTGATCGTCGACGAGCCGATGTCGGGCCTCGATCCGCTGGCACGCCGCGCGATGACGCAGCTCTTCCACGAGATCGCGGGCGGCGGCGTCTCGATCCTCATCTCGAGCCACATCCTGCACGAGGTCGAGGGGCTCACGCGCAACGTCGTGCTCCTCCATCGCGGCCGCCTGCTCGCGCAGGGCCCGGTGCCCGAGATCCGCGGGCTGCTCTCGCGTCACCCGCGCAAGGTGGAGCTGCGCGCACGCAACGCCCGCGCGCTCGCGTCCTCGCTCCTCGAGCTCGACCACGTGCTCTCCGTGCGCCTGTCGACGGACGGCGGGAGCGTGCAGCTCGAGACGCGCGACCTCGACCGGTTCTGGAGCGAGCTCCCGCGCGTCGCCACGGAGACGCGCGCGGGCGTGCAGTCGCTCGAATCGACCGACGCGAGCCTCGAGGCCGTCTTCGACTACTTGGTGAGCTGACATGGGAGCCTTCGTGAGCGCCGCCTGGCTCCTGTTCCACACGCACCTGCGCCGGCTCGCGTGGAGCAAGCGCGCGCTCGTCTGCGCGCTGCTCGCGCTGCTCGCGCCGCTCGCGGCGTTCCTCGTCGCGAGCTTGGGCCGGAGGGTCGGCCCCGCGGACGTCGCCGTGCACGTAGGCTTCCTGCTCCAACTGCAGGTGATCCTGCCGGTGCTCGCGCTCGTCGCGGGCTCGGCCGCGGTCGCCGAGGAGGTCGAGGACCGCACGATCACCTTCCTCTTCTCGCGCCCCGTCCCGCGCCCCGCCGTGCTGATCGGCCGGTGGAGCGCGATCCTCGTGTTCCTGCTCACGCTGCTCGCCGCGTCGACCCTGCTCCTGCTCGCGGCGTCGGCGCGCGCGAAGGGTCACGGCGACGCCGTCGACGCGGGGATCCGCGAGCCGCTGCTCGTCGCCGTGCTCCTGGGGGGCGCCGTCTACTCGGCGCTCTTCGCCGTGCTCGGCGTGTTCGTGAAGAACCCGATCATCGTCGGCCTCGGCTATGCCTTCGCGTTCGAGGGCTTCCTCGCGAACCTCCCGGCGAGCACGCAGGCGCTGACGATCCAGTTCTACCTGCGCAGCGTCGTCGCGGCCCTCGGCTCGCCCGCGTGGAACCGCGTCGAGGGCTTCGCGAGCCCGAGCTTCGATCCGCTCCCGAAGGCCTTGTGGACGCTGGGACTCGTGCTCGCCCTCGCCCTCGCGCTCGGCGCGTGGCGCATCGCGCGGCGCGAGTTCGTCGTCAGCGCTTGACCTCGTTGCCCGCGGCTTCCGCGCGGCGATAGGGCGTGCGGCGAACGATGCGCTCGAGCCCTTGTTCGACGACGCCGAACGAGTCGAGGACGAAGTGGTCGCGGTCGAGCGCGCGCAAGACACTCGCCATGCGCAACCGCCGGCCGGTGGGCGGGTCGACGGTCTCCTGGGTGAAGCGGATGCCCTGCCCCGCGAGGTCGCCGTACCCCGTCGCGACGCCCATCCCGCTCGACAGGGACGAGATCATGAGCAGCTGGTACTGCTGGTGGCGCAGGTCGTAGCCGAGGAAGCCGCTCGTGGTGCCCGCGCGTTCGAGCTCCGCCGTCCACGCGAGGAAGCGACCGCCGTGCACCAGGTCGAGGCGCGCGGCGCCGCGCGCGAGCTCGCGTTCACGCTGGTCGGCGGCGACCTCGCACAGGCTCACGCTCCAGAGGCCAGCGAGCAGTTCGAGGCGCGCGTGCATCGCGCCCGGCTGGCTCGCGGCGGCGAGCTCCTGCACCTGCTCCTCGAGCGTGCGCGGCGCCGCCGCCGAGACGAGCGCGTTCGGGCGCGGCGCGCGCGGATCGGGGGCCTGGCAGGCGACGGCGAGCACGGAGCAGAGGAGCGCGGCGATTCTCGTTCGTGTGAGCACGCGGCGGAGCCTAGCGCCGCCCGGCGCGAGAAGCACGGCGGGGACACCGCTGGGAGACATCCGTCCCCGTGCGTGGGCATGCACGACCGCCCTCCGACGCTCCCGGACGCGTGGCACGCGGCTCGCCAAGGCCCGGCGCGCTTCGGCGCACAGCCCGGAGAAAAACCATGAACCACGTCTCGCGCCTCGCCCTGTCCTTCACCGCCGCCGCCCTCCTGCTCGCGCCGCACGCCGACGCGCAGGGTCTCTCGATCACGCTCGGCAAGAAGACGAAGCACGGCGGGATCGCGCTCTCCTACTCCACCGGCCACGCGTCCACCGGCCACGCGTACTGCGCTCCGCCGCCCGCGTACTGCCCGCCGCCGCGCGTGTGGAGCCCGGGGCACTTCGAGACGCGCTGCCAGCAGGTCTTCGTGCCCGGCGTCGAGCAGCAGGTCTGGGTCCCGCCGGCCTACGAGTGGCGCTACGACGCCTGCGGTCGCGCCTACCAGGTCTGCGTGCAGGGCGGCTACTACCGCACGGTGTGCACGCCCGGTCACTACGAGACGCGCACCGTCCAGGTCTGGGTCGACGGCTGCTGGAGGTGATCCGGCGGCGATCGCAAGCCGAGCCGAACTCATGATGGGGGGCGGCTCGGATCCGCCCCGCGGCGCACGGAGCGTCGCGGGGCTTCTTCTTTTTCGAAGCGCGGTGCGCGCGCCCCCGCGCGCTCCCGCATTGCGTGGAGCACCGCGTCCGGGCATCGTCGCGGCATGCCCGACCGCTGCGTTCCGCTCTACCTCGCCAACCGTCCCGTCGACACCGGCCGCGCGCTCCCTGTGCGCGACAAGCACACGGGTGAACTCGTCGCGAACGCGGCGCTCGCCGACGCGCGCATGCTCGATCAGGCCGTCGCCGCGGCGGCCGCCGCGCGCGAGCCGATGGCGCGCCTCGCCGCCTACGAACGCGCGGACGTGCTGCGTCACTGCGTCCGGCGCTTCGAGGAGCAGGCGGAGGAGCTCGCGCGTCTCCTCTGCGCCGAGGCCGGCAAGCCGATCCGCGACAGCCGCGGCGAGGTGACGCGCCTCGTCGACACCTTCCGCATCGCCTCCGAGGAAGCGACGCGCATCGGCGGCGAGGTGCTGCCCATGGACGTGACGCCGCGCGCGAAGGGCTACCGCGGGCTGTGGAAGCGCGTTCCGATCGGCGCGTGCGCCTTCATCGCGCCGTTCAACTTCCCGCTCAACCTCGCCGCGCACAAGATCGCTCCCGCGATCGCCGCGGGCTGTCCGTTCGTGCTGAAACCCGCGAGCCTGACGCCGCTCTCCGCGCTGCGCA
>JACRIO010000225.1 GCA_016220035.1 Planctomycetota bacterium
ACGAAGGCGAGCCGCACGACGTCGCGGCCGACGGCTTCGCCGAGCAGACCGACGACGGCCGCGTTCGGCGCGGACCCCGCGCGCATCCCGGTCATCGAGAGCGCGACGGCGGCTTCGGAGCGCATCGCGCCGTCCGAGCTCGCGAGGGCGGCCTGGAGGCCGGCGGTCGAGTCCTTGCACAGCGATCCGAGCACGCGACACAGCGCGGCGCCGGTCGAGCTGTCGTTGGAGTTCACGCACCATTGGAGCGCCAGATCGAGCGCGGGCACGCCCGCGGCGTTGCGCGCGAGGCGCGCCTCGTCGATCTTGCCCTTCCAGGCGCCGAGATCCGCGCCCGACTTCTCCATCGCCTCGAGCTTCGCCGCCTGCGCGACGTAGCTGCGCGCGAGCCCCGCGAGCGCCTCGGTCGAGGCGGGGTCGGCCTGCAGCGCGGTGTCGTAGGCGATCTTCGCCATCTCGTCGTTGTAGACCGCGCGCGGGATCGGCGTGGCGGCGAGCTGCTTGCCGTCCCAGCGCCAGATCACGTCGCTGTAATCCTCGTCGCGCATGCGGCGGAAGTGGTAGTGCTCCCCGCTCGCGAGGAAGGCCTTCACCGGGTCCGTTCCCGACCAGCCGGCGCCGTCGAGCGCCTGCTTGGCCTTTTCCTTGACCGTGCCGTCGGGATCGTTCGCGGCCATCCACGCGAGGTAGCCCCGCGCGCGCGGATCTTTGATCGTGCCGAGCACGAGACTCAGGTTGCCGCGCAGCACCGCATCGTCGCTCGCGAGCGCGGCGCACAGCGGGACCACGACGTCCGTGTTCATGCGGATGAGCGCGTAGGCCGCGGCGGAGCGCTTGTCGCTGTCGCTCATCTCCGAAGTGAGGAAGTTGACGAGGTAGGCGGCGCCGTACTCGCCGTGGTCGGCGGAGAGCTTCTGGATCGCGGGCCAGCGGGCCTTCGCGTCACCCGTGCCGGTGATCTGTGCGACGAGCGCCTTGATCGCGTCCGCATCGTTCGCGCGCGCCTTGCGCTCGAGGCGGGCGAGCTCGATCAGGCGCTTGGCCAAGAGCTCGGTCTCCCCGCCGGCGGCGAGCAGCTCGCGCCACACGGAGAACTCGATCTCGGGGTCCGTCCAGAGCGCGTAGGCCGACTCCTGCGAGGGCGACCCGGCCAGCACCTGGCGGAACTTCTCGAGCGCTTCCTTCTCGTGTCCGCGCTGCCACTGGTCGACGCCTTGCTTGAAGGTGTCCGCGACCTCGTCGAGGTGCGCGGCCCAGAGCGGAGCTTGGAAGGCGGCCAGGGCGAAGACGAAGCCCATCGTCCGGCGCAGTCCGGTCATGTGGAGATCCTTCGCGTCGGGTGCGACGCGGAACAGTCGAGGGGGAGGGGGGGCGCTCCCGGGAGCCGTCGCGCGCGGCGGACAAGGCCTTGGCCGGAAAGCGGTTGCGGGATGATAGCGGCGCGGGGTGCGCGGTCAAGCCGCGAAGCCCCGTGGGCGGTCGCGCCCGGGGGCGAGGTCGGAGTCGAACTCGCGGGCGGACGGAACCCGCGCCTCCTACCCGGCTTCGGGGCGCGGGCAACCGAGCGCGCGGCGCGAACGCTCCATCTCGATCCCGGCGCGCGGCTTGGGTGCGCGCCGCGGGTGTGTGATCAGGTCGGGTCGGATCGCTCGGGCGCCGCCGAGCACGACCCGAGGCTGACCTTCCCGAGCACCCGGCCCGGCCGAGCGCCGGTCGCGCGCGTGACGGTCACCGGGAGCCCGAGCGCAGCACGCGCCGCGAGCACGGCGAAGACCAGCCCTTCGCGCGCGTCGGCCGGGACACCGAACTCGTCGGAGAGCCGACACGCGCGGCCCGTCCGCCGCGCGAGCGCTTCGAGCAGCGTCCGGTTGTGCACGCCGCCGCCGGCGACGTACAGCGCGTTCGGCGGGCGGGGCGCGAAACGCGCGAGCGCGAGCGCGACGCTCGCCGCCACGAACTCGACCGCGGTCGCGAGCGCGTCGTCGCGGTCCGCGGACGAGCCGGCATCGAACCCGCCGTCGCGGAGGAAGACCTCGACCCACGCCGCGCCGAACGTGTCGCGCCCCGTGCTCTTGGGCGGCGCCTTCGCAAGGAAGGGATGGAGGAGCAGGCGGTCGACGAGGTCCTCCCGCGGGCGACCGCGCGCCGCCGCGCGTCCCCCATCGTCGTAAGGCCGATCGAGGAGCCGGCGGCTGAGCCCGTCGAGCAGGCTCCCCGCGGGCCCGGTGTCGAACGCGAGCGTGTCCGCGCGCCGCTCGAAGAGCAGGGTGAGGTTGGCCATGCCGCCCAGGTTGAGCACCGCGCACGGCCGCTCGGCGGCGCCGAACAGCACGTCGTCGGCGAGCGCGGAAATCGGAGCTCCTTCCCCGCCCGCGGCGAGATCGCCTTGACGGAAATCGCTGACCACGGGGGCTCCGCACTCCTCCGCGACGAAGTCGCCGTCGCCGAGCTGCAGCGTCGCGGGGCCGCTCGCCTCGACGCCGTCGTGGTGCCACACGGTCTGGCCGTGCGAACCGACGAGGTCGAGCGCAACGCCGCACCGCTCGGCGAGATCGCTCGCGGCGCGGCCGAACGCGCGGCCGAGGTCGCGGTGCAGGAGGGCCGTTTCGCGCAGCCCCGTGGGCGCGCCGTCGAGCACGCGCCGCACGCGCGCGTGGAGCGCCGGCTCGAAGTCGAGCGTGTCGAAGCGGACGAGTTCGGGCGGCGCGAGTTCGAGCTCGGCCCCGTGCCCGCGTGTGCGCACGCGCGCGAGCGCCACGTCGATGCCGTCGGCGGAGGTGCCCGAGAGCACGCCGGCGACGAGCGCGCCCGCGTGCGCGCACTTCCGCTCGAACTCCGCGAGGAGCGCCATGGCGCGTGAAGATGCCGCGCGCACCTCCCACTGTCGACGGCGCGCGTCCATGGAGTGCGTCGAGGGCGTGCTTCGCGGCCCCGCTGTGTGGCCGCGCTTCCTGGCGCCCGCGCGCGAGGCTTGTCAGGCTGTGCGCATGGCCGCGACGAGCAAGAGCGAAACCGTCCAGCGCACGCCGATCCTCGTCGTCGACGACGACGCGGACATCCGCCTCGCGCTCGAGATGCTGCTCCAGTACGACGGTTTCGAGGTCTGGACCGCGAAGGACGGCGCGGAGGCCCTGAAGCGCGTCGAGACGGAAGCGCACCGCGGGCGCGCGCCGGCGCTCGTGATCACCGACCTCAAGATGCCGCAGGTCGACGGGCTCACGCTGCTCGAGAAACTCCAGGCGCGCGAGAACCCGCCGCCGGTCGTGCTGGTTTCGGGCCACGGCGACGTCGCGACCGCGGTCGAGGCGATCAAGAAGGGCGCGATCAACTTCCTGGAGAAGCCGCTCGACGAGAGCCGCGTGCGCGTGACGATCAAGGGCGCGCTGCGCGAGCAGAAGCTCACCGCCGAGAACAAGAGCCTCAAGCGGCAGCTCTCCGAGCGCTGGGAGCTCGTGGGCACCTCGGCCGCGATGCAGAAGCTGCGCGCGCAGGTCGAGCAAGTCGCGGGCTCGATGGCGTCCGTGCTGATCACGGGCGAGAACGGCACGGGCAAGGAGGTCGTCGCGCGCAACGTGCACCTCTCGAGCCCGCGCGCCGCAGGGCCGTTCATCACGGTGAACTGCGCGGCGATCCCCGACGAGCTGATCGAGTCGGAACTCTTCGGGCACGAGAAAGGCAGCTTCACCGGCGCCTTCGAGCGCCGCATCGGGCACTTCGAGGCTGCGCACGAGGGCACGCTGTTCCTCGACGAGATCGGCGACATGCCGCTCGCGGCGCAGGCGAAGGTGCTGCGCGCGCTCGAGACGCACGAGATCACGCGCGTCGGCGACAGCAAGACGATCCCGGTCGACATCCGCGTGCTGGCGGCGACGAACGCGGACTTGAACGCGGCCGTCGAGGCGAAGGGCTTTCGGCTCGACCTCTACTATCGATTGAACGTCGTGCCGCTGCGCCTGCCGCCCTTGCGTGAGCGGCGCGAGGACGTGCCGCTCTTCGCGCGCAAGTTCCTCGCGGAGGTCGCGACGCGCACGGGCCAGCGCGCGCGCGGGCTGACGAGCGACGCGCTCGAGCTCCTGATGCTGCTCGAGTTCCCCGGGAACGTGCGCCAGCTCAAGAACCTGATCGAGGCCGCGAGCGTGTTCGCGACCGGCACCGACCTCGGACGCGCGGATCTCGAGCAGGTGCTCGAGAACGGCCCCGCGCTCGGGAAACGCGAGGAGACGCGCGCGCCGCTCGGAGCGAGCCCGTTCGACGCGCCGACCTTCGAGGAGTTCAAGGACCGGAGCGAGAAGCTCTTCTTCGAGATGAAGCTGGCCGAGAACAACGGCAACGTGAAGCGCACCGCCGAACGCCTCGGCATGCAGCGGAGCCACCTCTACAAGAAGCTCGATCGGTTCGGGATGCGCTGAGCGCGCCGCGGAGCACGCAGGAAAACGCGAGGAGCGGCGCACGGGCCGCTCCTCGCTCGGTTCGATCGGTGCAGCAGGTCGAGCTCAGGGGATCTTGAGCTTCATCCCCGTCTTGAGCGCTTCGGGCGTCTTCATCACGTCCTTGTTGGCCTGGTAGATCTTCTCCCAGAGCGCGCCGTTGCCGAGCTCGGCCTTCGCGATCTTCCAGAGGCTCTCGCCTTCCTTGACGACGTGCGTCTTGCCGCCGCCGCTCGCGGGCGCCGCCTCGTTCGCCTTGGTCGACTTCGAGGACTTCTTCGCGTTCGCGTCGACGACCGCCTTGTCGTTCTTCGGCGTCACCGCGTTCTTCGGCGCGACGGCACCCTTGGCGACCGACGTGCTCGGCGGCGCGTCGAGGTCGAACACGGGCACGAGGATCTTCTCGCCCGGCTGCACGTTCTTGCGGCCTTCGTTCGCACGGCGCAGCAGCGCGAGTTTGGTCCAGTCGCCGTAAAACGTGTTCGCGACGCCGCGGAACGTGTCGCCCGCCTGCCACGTGTAGAACTTCATGTCGGGCAGGTACGAGTCCGAGAGCCCGTCCATCGTCATGAGGATCGAGCCCGTGGGCAGCGTGTTCGCCGGCGGGACGTTCGAGAGGGCCGGCGCATTCGTGCCCGGCGCCGTCGGCGCCGTGGTCCCGGGCGCCGCGTTCGGCTTCACGTTCGCGCTGAGCAGCGTCGCGGGTGCTGCGCCGCCGTTCGCGGGGGGCTGCGCGGCGACGTCCGCGGCGGGCGGCGTGACGGCCCCCGCCGCGCCCGTGCCATTCGCCGCGGGGACGACCTCCGCGACCTTCGGGGGCGGCTGACCGAGGACGGTGACGTTCTTCTTGTCGATCGGGTCATCGGTGGTGAGCGACACCACCAGGATCACCGCGATGACGAACAGGACGGACAGGACGACGACTTTTTCGAGCTTGCCCATGGAAGCGCGCGTGGCTCCAAATCTCAGTCGGACAGGGGGTTGTGTTGACGGCGCCGCGTGGGATCTCGAGGCCTGCGCCGTGCTGGGCCGTTATGGCAACCGCGCGCGAGCGAGTCCAAGGCTTTTTTCGTGTTTCCCCACAGGATGCGGTGTTGTGGGGAGCTCCCCACACAAGGTCGAGGGGCGGGCGCGGAGCGGGTGAAGAACCTGTGGAAGACCGCGCTCCCTCCTCCGCGCGGCGCGTGTTCGCGCTCCCGCGCGGCGCTAGCTTGGGCGCGATGAGCGTAGAGAGGAGCGGCGTGCCGGCACGCCACGCGACGGAGCCCACCGCGCTCGGATTCGCCGACCCGGGGCTGCTCGTCGTGCTCGCGGTGACGCTCGTGCTCCAGTGCAGCGCGTGGGCGGCGCTCGACGGCTATCAGATCGCGGACTCGGTCGAGTTCCTCGAGCGCGCGCGGAGCCTCGTGCGCGGCGAGGCGATGGTCGACTCGGTGTCGATCCGGCCCGTGGGTTTCTCCGCGCTGCTCGTGCCGTTGTTCGTCGTCGGCGACTGGATCGGGCTTCCGGATCAGCGCGCGCTCGCGTGGTGCTCGTATCTCCTGCAGATCGTGCTCGGGTTGTTGCTCGTGCACCGCGTCGCGCGCATCGGAGCGGCGCTCGGCGGGCGCAACACGGGGCTCGTCGCGGGGCTGTTCGTCGGCGCGAACCCGCTGTTCCTGCAGTATTCGGCGCAGGCGGAGTCGGGCATCGCGGCGGCCTTGTGCCTCGCGCTCGGGCTCGAGCGCTTCCTCGCGCGCGGCACGCGGCGCGACCATCTGCTCGGCGGCCTCTGGCTCGGCGTGGGCTTCCTCGTCGCGTACAAGGCGCTCGTCGTGATCCTGGTGATCGCACTCGTGCTCTTCGTGCGCGATCGATGGAAGCACGGATCCTCCTGGCTCTCGATCGCGGCCGCGCTCGCGCTCGCGATGCTCGTGCAGACCGGGATCGACTGGGCGATCTACGGAAAACCCGGAGCAAGCCTGGTGACCTACCTCGTGACGAACTTCGGCAGCGTCACGTACTCGATCTTGTACCGCGCAGGCCTCGTGAAGCTCGCGCACCCCATTTACGAGTTCGTGCAGCAGTTCCAGGGGAAGGAATTCGACGCACCGGACGATCCCGTCGCGATCGGCTACCGGGGCAAGCAGAGCCGCTGGTGGTACTTCGAGCAGATGCCGCAGATGCTCGTGTGGCCCGTGCTCGCGGGCTTCCTGCTCGGCCTCGCGCGCGCCGCCTTCCGCGCGCAATGGAAGAGCACGCTCCTCGTCGCCGCGTTCCTCGTCTTCGCCGCCGCGACGAGCAACAAGGGCTCGAAGGACTTCCGCCTGTGGATCCCGATCCTCCCCTGCCTCGCGCCGCTCTCCGCGTGGGGCCTCGAGGGCGTCCTCGCGAGCGTGAAGAGCAAGGCTTGGCGGCGCACGTGGCGCGCGCTCTTCGCCGTGCCCGCGGTGGCGCTCGGCCTCGCCGCGTTCCTCGCGCTGCCGACGCGGCGCTTCGGCGCGTACTGGGACGCGATGGACGCCGCGAACGCGCGCGCGCACGAGCTCTACGCCGAGCGCGTCCTCCGCGCGCGTGCTTGGGGCGGCACGCGTGCTCCGGAGAGCGTGCAGGTCGCCTCCGCCTACAACTGGGCCGTGTACCTGCACGACGAGCCCGGCGTCGACCTCGTGAAGCTCCCCCACCAGCTCACCGGCTGGCTCGAGTTCGACGGAGCGCACAAGGCGCACGACCTCGAAGCGCTCGCGGAGCTCGACCTGTTCGTCGCGCACCAGCCGATCCTGTCGCTCCACCCCGACCTCCTCGAATGGGTCGCGGCGCACTACGACGTGCGGTCGTATGCGTGGGACCGCGGCCGACAGCAGGAGACGGGCCCGATCTACCTGCTCGAACGCCGCAGCGATGCGTTCGATGCCGCGCGCTTCTTCGAAGTGCGCCCCGGCGCGAGTCCGGATGCGTTTCGCGACCAGCGCGCGCTCGACGCGCCGTTCTCCTTCGTCGCGACCGACGGCAGCGGCGAGAAGCTCGTGCTGCTCGGCTTCGAGATCCGCGCCCTCCCGACCGACGGCTGGAGCTGGATCACCTACCACTGGTGGACGCCGACGGGGGTTTCGCGCGACCTCACCATCGTCGACCGCCTGACCGCGCTCGACGAGCGCAGCACGTGGCAGAACGACCACCGCGGCGCGTGGGGCGCGCGCCCCACCTCGCAGTGGCGCGCGGGCGACCTCGTCAGCGAGGGTTACCCGCTCGTCCCCGCGATGCGCGCGTTCGCGACCGACGGTCCGTTCCGCCCGATCGGCGGCGGCTACCGGCGCGGCGAGCGCATCCCCGTGCGCCTGTGGATGCAGCTCGTCGAGCTCGACAAGGCGGCGCTCGAACGCGGCGAGCGCGTCGTGGTCGCGAGCTTCGCGCCCGCGCGCAACGGGAGCTTCGAGCCCATCGCGGCGCCGACCGATCCGATGCGGCTCGAGACGCCCGAGGGCCTCGCCTTCAGCGCCGACGGGCTCGTGCGCGTCGGCGCGACGTTCCTCGACGTGCATCCGTCGGCCCGCGTCCCGAACGACGGCCGCCCCGTGCCCGAATGAGCGCCTGAGCGGGAACCGGAGACGCCCGCCGAGCTCGGACCCGCCTTCCTTGTCGGGTGCGCCCCCGCGGGCTACCCTGCGCGGATCGGGCCTCCTCCTCGAGCGTGCGCGAGCCCCGCGCCGCCGCCCGCGCCCATGCGCTACCTCCTCGGCCACGCCCTCCTTCTATCCCTGGTCCTCGGCACGGGTGCGTGCTCCACCCCGCGCGGATCCTCGTCGAGCTCCCATTCGAACGCCCTCGCCTCCGAGGAGCGCGTCGATTGGAACGTCAAGCCGCCGCCGCGCGACGTCACGGGGCATCCCGTGCGGGTCACGTTCCTCGCGTACGGCTCGGGCCAGGTCTTCGAGCTCGTGAACGAGTCGCACACGAACCCGCACGAGTACTACTCGAAGAAGATCCCGGCGGACCAGGCCTACCGGAAGATCCAGTCCGATGAGGTCGTCGAGGCGCTGATGGGCCGTCTGAAAGACCAGGGCATCCTGAAAGCGGCCGTCGCGGGCGCGGCGCCGAAGTACGCGAAGGGCACGCGGGCGCAGTCGTTCGAGATCGAGACCGGGAGCGGCGTCGAGCACTGGACGGTGACGGAGAACACGCCCGTCGACGTGCTGAAGCCGTTCGTCCAGGCGAAGAACGAGTTCATCCAGCTCTGGAGCGCCACGAGCCAGATGCAGGCCGTCGAAGGGGCGGTCGAGTGGAAGGGCGCCTCGAAGGGCAAGAGCGCCGGCATCCAGCCCTTGGGCTCCTCGGGCAAGGTGCAGTGACGCGCGGCGCGCCGCCCTCCCTGCCGGCGAACGGGCCGCGCGCGATCGCGATCGTCCCCGCGCGGCTCGCTTCGACGCGCCTCCCGCGCAAGATGCTGCTCGACCGCACCGGTCGCCCGCTCTTCGCCCACACCGTCGACAACGTGCGCGCGAGCGGCGCCTTCGCGCGCGTCGTGCTCGCGACGGACGCCGAGGCGATCCTCGAAGCGGCGGAGCGCGCCGGGATCGAGGCCGTGATGACGCGCGTCGACCACGCGAGCGGCACGGACCGCGTCCACGAAGCGTGGAAGACGCTCGAACGGGCCGGCGAGCGGGTCGCGGTGCTCGTAAACGTGCAAGGCGACGAGCCCGAGCTCGCGCCGGGGGATCTCGCGCGCCTCGTCGCGCTCTTCGCGGACCCCGCGGTCGAGATGGCGACCTTGTGCGGCCCCATCGAACGGCGCGCGGACGCCGACCGCGCGAACGTGGTCAAGGTCGTGCGCGACCGGAACGGCGACGCGCTCTACTTCTCGCGCGCCCGCATCCCGTTCGCGGGCCACGCGCGCGGCGCCGACGCCGACTCCGCCGAGTGGACACTTCTCCGACGGCACATCGGCGTGTACGCTTTCACTCCCGTGGCGCTGGAGTCGTTTCGTTCGCTGCCCACGGGTCGCCTCGAGGTCGTG
>JACRIO010000230.1 GCA_016220035.1 Planctomycetota bacterium
AGCAGGGCCCCCTGCGCCGCGAGGTCCGCGAGCAGCGCGCGCGCGGTCGCGAGCGCGGCGTCGTCGCCGCGCGCGAGGAGCCCCGGCGCGGAGCGCAGGAACTCGAGGTTCATCGACCGCCCGCGCGCGTCCTCCTCGAGCATCTGCATCACGAGCGGGAGGCCGAGGCGCGGCGGCGGCGCCGCGCGATCGACTTCGGAACCGCGCTGGCGCATGAGGACGTGCACGCCGTCGAGAAGGAACAGCGGCGCGTTCGACGCGGGTTCGGGCGCGCACAGGGGCGGGAGAGCGAGGGCCGTCCAACCGCCGACGGACGCGAGCAGGACCAAGGGAGGGAGCATGGGCGGGACCTGGGTGGGGCCGCTCGCGGCGGCCGGGATCGTTGGGGCGCGCGTCCGCCCGGAGGTCGGGCGCGCGGCCAGGATAGTGCGGCGGGAGAGCGAGGGCTACGCGGACTCGCGCGCGCGATCCCAGGACACCGAGAACCGTGACGCGGCCCGTCGAGTGCGCTACAACCTCGCGCGACCCCGAGATCGAGCGCGCATGACCGAGAGCCCGAGGACCCAAGGAAGCGAGCGCCGCGCGCTCTACTCCGTCGCCCAGATCCAGCACCTCCTGCGCGTCGAGTTCCAGCGCGCGCAGCGCTACGGGTACCCGCTCGCCTGCCTCGTGCTGTCGATCGACCAGCTCGGCACCGTGCGCGACCGCCTCGGCTACGAAGCGAAGGAGCAGGTCTTCGATGCGGTCGCGCGCCTCGTGCACTCCCGCACGCGCGCGAGCGATTTCCTCGGCCGCACGGCGGACGACCGCCTGCTGCTCGTGGTTCCACACACGACCGCCGCCGGTCTCGCCATCCTGTGCGATCGCCTGGTCGCCGAGACGCGCGCGCGCGACTTCGGGGACGCGGGGCGCATCACGCTCAGCATCGGATGGGCGGAGCTCGGCGGCGCGCGCGCGGCGTTCCACGACGAACTGCTCGCGCGCGCCGAGGCCGCGCACGCGGACTCGAACGCGGCGGGCGGCGACCAGAGCCGCTGCGCGCGGAGCTGACGCGCATGCGCGTCCTGCTCGCGGAAGACGAGGTCACGATCGCGGTGACGCTCAAGGACGAGCTCGAGTCGCGCGGGCACGTCGTGCTCCACGCCGCCGACACGAAGACGGCGCTCGAGCTGCTCGAAAAGGAGGCGCCGGAGTGCGTGATCACGGACATCCGCATGCCGGGCGCGGGCGGGATGGCGCTGCTCGCGCGCTCCGTCGAGCTCGAGCCCGCGCGGCCCGTCGTCGTGATGACCGGCTACGCGACGATCGATCAGGCCGTCGAGGCCATGCGCCAGGGGGCCGCGAACTACGTCCAGAAGCCGTTCCGCAACGAGTCCATCGCGAGCATGGTCGACACGTTCGCGAAGGTGCGCACGCTGGAACGCGAGAACCGCGCCCTGCGCACGCAGCTCGGCGGCTCGCTCGCGGTCGAGGGCGTCGTCGGGGGCTCGTCGACGATGCTCTCCGTGTTCGAGCGCGTGCGCACGGTCGCGCCCACGGACGCGACCGTGCTCATCCAGGGCGAGAGCGGCACGGGCAAGGAGCGCATCGCGCGCGCGCTGCACCACCACTCGCCGCGCGCGAGCGGACCGTTCGTCGCGCTCTCGTGCGCCGCGCTGCCCGAGTCGCTGCTCGAGGCCGAGCTGTTCGGGTACGAAAAAGGCGCCTTCACCGACGCGCGCAAGGAGCGGCGCGGCCGCTTCGAGCTCGCCGACAAGGGCACGCTGTTCCTCGACGACATCGACGACATGCCGCTCGACATGCAGGTGAAGTTCCTGCGCGTGCTGCAGGAGCGCAGCTTCGAGCGGCTCGGCGCCGAGCAGCCCATCACGGTCGACATCCGCATCGTCGCCGCGACCAAGGTGCCGCTGCTGCAGCGCGTGAAGGAGCAGCGCTTCCGCGAGGACCTCTACTACCGCATCAACGTCGTGCCGGTGAACCTGCCGCCGCTGCGCGAGCGCAAGGGCGACGTGCCGCTGCTCGTGCAGCACTTCCTCGAGCGCCACGGCCGCGGGCGCAAGTACACGCTCGCGCGCACGACGCTCGGGTTGCTCGAGCGCTACTCGTGGCCGGGCAACGTGCGCGAGCTCGAGAACGCCGTGCAGCGCGCGATCGCGCTGGCGGGCGAGAAGCAGGAGCTCGCCGCGGAGGACCTGCTCGCGCTCGATCCGCGCTGGCGCGGCGCCGTCGAGGTGAAGGCGGGCGTGCGTCCCCTGCGCGAGGTGCTGCGCGAGCACGAGGTCGAGCACATCAAGGTGGCGCTCGCGGAGACCGGTGGGCACCGGTCGCAGACGGCGGATCTCCTCGGGATCTCGCGCAAGGTGTTGTGGGAGAAGATGCGCGACTTCGGCATCACCGCGCCGGGCGAGGAAGAGAGCGAGAAGGAGGCGTGACCGTGGAGGACGAGGGCGACGTCCGCGCCGCGCTGCCGCCGGCGGCGCTCGCTCCGCTCCCGGAGGTGGAGCTCGCTCCCGGCGCGCTCGTGATCGCCGACCTGCACCTCGACGCGGCGCGCGTGGAGTCCGTGGAGCCGTTCACGCGCTTCCTCGCCGCGGAGCGCGGCGTTCCCGCGCTGCTCGTGCTCGGCGACCTGTTCGACGTGTGGGTCGGTCCGGCCGAAGCGCGGCTCCCCGGGGCGGCGCGCGTCTTGGAGGCGCTGCGCGCGCTCACGCTGCGCGGGACGGAGCTCCTGGTCGTCCCGGGCAACCGCGATTCCCTGCTCGACGCCGCGTTCGAGCGTGCGACGGGCGCGCGGCTCTTCCCGGAGGGCCTCGTCGCGCGCGCCGGTTCCGCGCGCATCCTCTGCATCCACGGCGACACGCTCTGCACGCGCGACTCGGGCTACCTCCGGTTGCGCCGCGTGATGCGCTCGGGCCTCGTGCGCTGGATCGCGCCGCGGGCGCCCCTGTGGTTCGCCACCGCGGTCGCGCGGCGGCTGCGACGCGCCTCGGTGAGCGCGATTGCGAGGAAGCTGCCCGACGAAAAGACGATGCAGCCCGCGGCTGCGGAGCTCCTCGCGGCCGCGCACCGCTCGTCGGCGCTGCTCTGCGGTCACGCGCACGCGTTCCGCGACGAGACGCTCGCGTCGGGCGCGCGCTGGGTCGTGCTCGACGCGTTCGGCGGCGGTCGCGACGTCGCGCGTTTCGAGGCGGCGGGCGCCTTCTCGATCCGCGCGCGGTGAAGCACCCGTCGATCGCGAGCCCGTTCATCGAGGGGAAGGTCGTCGCGGGGCCGTCCGCCGGCGCCGGATCGCCGACGCCTCGCGCAGGGTGCCCCAAAGGACGATGGCCCCGCGACGCGGGGGCCGCAGACTGCGCGTCGGCCCCTTCCGGAGGTTCCACGATGCTCACGCGCAGTCTTTACTCCTTCGCACTCGCTCTCATGGTCGCCGCTCCCGCTTCCGCCGGCGTCGCCGTGTTCGAGGTCACCGGCACGGTCGTGTCGGCCAACGTGAACAGCGGGCCGTTCGTCGGCACCACCGTCGGGATGACCGCGCGGCTCACCTACCAGGTCACGACGCCCGGCACGCCCGATCCCGCGGGGCAGTACACGGTGCTCCCGATCGTCGGGTCGAGCGTGTCCATGGTCGTCGGTCCGAATTCGACGGGCAGCGCTTCGACGACCGCCACCGTGCTCTTCCGGAACGCGCATCCCGTCGCCGACGGGATCTACATGAACCCGCTCCCGCTCACGGGCACCTCCGCGGTGAACTTCTCGTTCTCCGAGTGCACGGGCGCGATCTTCCACTCCCTCGACCCGCTCGCGAACCTCGGCGCGTACCCGTCGTCCGCGTGGTGTGTCTACGACTGGAGCATCCTCGGGCCCGGCGTGAGCCTCGAGTTCCAGCCGGCGACGTTCTCGATCGCCGCGCTGCCGCCCGGAGCGGCGTTCTGCTTCGGCGACGGACTCGACGCGACGCACACGACGGCGTGCCCGTGCGGCAACACGGGCGCCGCGGGCCGCGGCTGCGCGAATTCGACCAACGCATCGGGCGCCCTGCTCGCGGCGGCGGGCGAGGTCGCGAGCGACACGGTCGTGCTCTCGGGCTCGAGCATGCCCGCGACGGTGTCGTGCATCTATCTGCAGGGCACGGCGTTCGACGACCTCGTCTTCGGCGACGGCGTGCGCTGCACGGGCGGCACGCTCCTGCGCCTGCGCACGCGCGCCAACGTGGGCGGCGCGAGCAGCTTCCCCGACTCCACCGACACGATCACCCTGTCGCAGCGCGGGGGCGTCGCCATCGGGAGCGGGCTCACGCGCCACTACCAGACCTACTACCGCAACTCCGCGCCGCTCTACTGTCCGCCCGAGACGTTCAACGTCACGAACGGCTACACGATCGTCTGGTAGCGCGGGCGCTGGCTCGCGCGGGCGGCGGCCTCTACACTTCCGCGGACGCATGTCCGCGCCGCACGCCCTCGCCACGATGATCATCGCCATCGACGGTCCCGCCGGGAGCGGGAAGAGCACGGTCGCGCGCCGCCTCGCCGCGGCGCTCGGTCTCACCTTCCTCGACACCGGTGCGATGTACCGCGCGGTGACGCTGGCTGCTCTGGAGCGCGGCGTGGAGCCCATGGACGAGACAAGCTGCGCCGAGCTCGCGCGCGCGCTGCGCCTCGAGTTCGACTCCGACGGCCGCATTCGGATCGACGGCAAGGCCGGCGAGCCCGCGATCCGCTCGGACGAGGTGACGCGCTGGGTCTCCGCCGTCTCCGCCCACCCGCGCGTCCGCGCCGCGATCGTGCCCCAGCAGCGGGCGCAGGCGGATCGGGGCCTCGGGATCGTGGCCGAGGGCCGCGACATCGGGACGGTCGTGTTCCCGCGCGCGGACTTCAAGTTCTTCCTCACGGCGTCGGCCGAGGAGCGTGCGCGCCGCCGCTCGCTCGAGAAGCACGAACCCGAGCGCTTCCACGCGTTCCTCGCCGACATCGAGCGGCGCGACCACCACGACTCGACCCGCCACGATTCGCCGCTGAAGCAGGCCGACGACGCGCTCCTCGTCGACACGGACGGCGTCGGCCCCGACGGCGTGGTCGCGCGGTTGCTCGAGGTGATCCGTGGCCGAGCCGGTTGACGTCCCCGCGCGGAAGGACGCGGCGGGGGAACACGAGGAGCCCGTGCTCGTCGACAAGACGTGGGTCTACTGGACCTGCTGGCTCGGCGCGTGGATCTTCACCAAGCTCTACCACCGCCTGCGCATCGAGGGCTACGCGAACCTCCCCGCGACGGGCGGCGCCGTGCTCGCGTCGAACCACCAGTCGCACCTCGACATCCTCACGATCGCGGCGAGCAACCGTCGGCACGTCGCGTTCGTCGCGCGCGACACGCTCGCGCACTGGAAGTGGCTGGCCTTCACGATGCGCGGCTGCGGCGCGATCCTGATCCAGAGGAACTCGAGCGACCGCAAGGCGCTGCGCGCGATGGTGCAGCACCTCGAGCGCGGCGACCTGGTCGTGATCTTCCCCGAGGGCACGCGCACGAAGGACGGCGAGCTCGGCGAGTTCAAGGGCGGCGCGCTGCTCGCCGCGCGCATGGCGAAGGTGCCGATCGTTCCCGTGGGCACGCGCGGAGCGATCGAGGCGTGGCCGCGGTCGCGCGCGCTCCCCGCGCCGCGGAAGATCGCCGTGCGCTTCGGACCGCCGATCGATTCGGCGCTGCCCGACGCGCAGGAACGCCTCGTGAGCGTGGTGCAGTCGATGATCGGCGAAGGGCGCTACGGCTCGGTGCCGCCGGTCCGCTGAACGTCAGCGGAAGCCCGAGCCCCGGCGCTGCTCGTCCGGGAGCTCCAAGCTCGTCCGTCCCAGCGCATCGAAGGCCGCGCAGCGCGCGCGGCTGCAGGGGCTCTCCGCGTACTCGCTCGCGAACATCGAGAAGATCTGCTTGGGCGCGAGCTCGCCGTCGCCGCGTTGGAGACGATCGCGCAGGACACCGTCCTCGTGGAAGCCGAGCTTGCGCGCGACCGCGGCGCTGCGCACGTTGTCGAGCTCGCAGTGGATCTCGATGCGTTCGGCCCGGTCGAGCTCGAAGCCCACGCGCACGAGCGCCGACGCGGCCTCCGTCGCGAACCCCTGGCCGGCGAACGCGCTCGCGACCCAGTAGCCGATCTCACGCACCCCGCGTTCGTGCCGGCGCGTCGAGGGCGTGGCCGAGGAAACGGGGTGCAGCCCCGCGCCGCCGACCACGGCCTGCTCGTCGCGCGTGAACAAGCCGTAGACCCAGTCCTTGTCGAGGTCGAAGCGCCCTCGGAACTGCCGCAGGAGCTCCACCTTCATGTCGACGGACTGCGGCTCCTCGCGCGCCCACGGCATCCACGGCAGGAGGTGCTCGAGGCTCGCGTCGATCGCTTCCTTCAAGAGCGGCGCGTCGCGGGGATCCCAGCAGCGCAGCACGAGTCGCGGCGTGTGGATGCGGTACGCGGGCGGAGTGGCTTGACCGTACATCGCGCGGGCGAGGATAGCCGCGGGAGCGGCGAAACTCACCGTGCGCCTGAGCGGCACGGTGCGCGGCGGATCAGAGGCGGTAACACCAGCTCGGTCCGGCCTGCTCGCGCTTGAAGTTCTCGTCGATGCTGAGGGTCGTCTCCGCGCCGCCGAGGAACAAGTAGCCGCCGGGGTGCATCGCCTGGCGGATGCGACCGAGGATCGTGCGCTTCGTGGGCAGGTCGAAATAGATGAGCACGTTGCGGATGAACACGATGTCGAGCGGCGGCATCGCAGGCCAACCCTGGATCAGGTTGAGCTCCTTGAACTCGATCATCGAGCGCAGGTCGGCCTTGATCTGCCAATCGGTCCCGCGCTTCTCGAAGTACTTGACGAGGTACTTCGCGGGGAGGCCGCGATTGACCTCGAGCTGCGAGTAGATCCCGTCGCGGGAACGCCGCAGCATCTCCTGCGAGATGTCGGTCGCGATGAAGCGGAGGCGCCACTCGACCAGGGCCGGGATGCTCTCGCGCATGATCATCGCGATCGTGTAGGGCTCCTGGCCGCTCGAACTCGCCGCGCACCAGACGTTGAGCGTCCGCTCCTTCCCCCGCGCCTTCATCAGCTCGGGCAGGAGGTTCGTCCGCAGCGCCTCGAACGGGTGCACGTCGCGGAAGAACGACGTCTCGTTGGTGGTCATCGCCTCGATGACCTTCTCCGTGAGCTGGCCGCGCGGCTCCTGGCGCAGACGCGCCACGAGCTCGCCGATGCCGCCGAGACCCGCGCTGCGCGCCACGGGGGCGAGGCGCGATTCGGCGAGGTACTCCTTGCCGGGCTCGAGCACGATCGCCGAGCGCTCGCGCACGAGCGTCTGGATGAAGCTGAAGTCGGGGCTGCTGATGGGCATGGTGGACCTCAGCCGCCTCGCCGGGCTTCCTCGCGGCGCCGGCCTTCGCGCACGCGCCGCGCGATCTCCGCGCCGATTTCCGTCACCGGCAGCACGCGGTCGGCGAGCCCGGACTGGGCGACGTAACCCGGCATGCCCCAGACGACGCTCGTGGCCTCGTCCTGCGCGAGGATCTGCGCGCCCTGTTCGGCGAGCGCGCGGCAACCGCGCAATCCGTCCTGGCCCATGCCGGTGAGCACGGCGGCCACGACCTCGCCGCCGTAGGCTCGGGCGACCGAGCGGAAGAGCACGTCGACCGCGGGGCGGCAGGAGTTCTCCGGCGCGTCCTGGTTCGTCGCGGTGAGGACCGCGAGACCCTTGCGCTCGAGCACGAGGTGCCAGTTGCCCGGCGCCACGTAGACGGTGCCCGGTTCGAGCGGCATGCCCGGCGCGGCCTCGACGACGCTCACGGCGCACTTCTGGTCGAGCCGTTCGGCGAGCAGACGAGTGAACATGGGCGGCATGTGCTGCACGAGCACGACCGGCACCGCGAGATCGGCCGGCAGCGCCGTGAGCACGGACTCGAGCGCGTTCGGTCCGCCCGTGGAGCAACCGATCGCGACCACGGACACCGTGCGCGTTCCGTTCGCGGCCCGAGGGCGCGCGGGGAGGATCGGTCGCGGGACGTGCGTCCCCGTGGCATCGAGGGGCGGCAGCGCACGCGGCGCCGCCGGATGGGTCGCGGTCGCGCTCGTTCCCAGCACGCCGCGGCAGAGCCACTTGATGCGGGGGATGAGTTCCTTCTGCACGCACTCCTTCGCGATCTGGATGCTGCCGGTGTTCGTGGGCTTGGTGACGTAGTCGCTCGCTCCGCGCGCGAGTGCGTCGAGCGCCGCGCGTGCGCCGTGCTCGGTGAGCGTGCTGAACATGATCACGGGCAGCACGGGATGCGTCTTGCGCAACTCGGTGAGCGTCGCGAGCCCGTCGAGCTCCGGCATCTCGATGTCGAGCGTCACGAGGTCCGGCGCGAGCTCCTCGAGCTTCGCGAGCGCGATGCGGCCGTTCGACGCATGGCCGCAGACCTCGAGCTCGGGATCGGCCGCGAGCACGTCGCACACGAGGCGCCGCACGACGATCGCGTCGTCGACCACCAGGACGCGTAGGCGACGATGCGTCATCGCACCTGGATCCCGATCAGCCCGAGCTTCTCGAGGATGACGTCCTTCGTGAACGGCTTCATGACGTACTCGTCCGCACCGGCGGTGAGCGCCTGCTGGACGTAGTCCATCTCGGTTTCCGTCGTCACCATCACGATGCGCATCTCCGGGCGGAGGTTCTGTTCGCGCACGTGGCGCACGAAGTCGATGCCCTTCATGTTGGGCATGTTCCAGTCGACGAGCGCGAGCTCGATTGGGCCCTGGCCCTCGAGCTTCTTGACGGCATCCAGCCCGTCGCATGCGTCGAGCACCTCGAAGTGCAGATCGCGCAGGATCTGCGAGAGGATCACGCGCATGGCCTTGGAGTCGTCGACGACGAGCGCACGCATGGGAACAACCTCGTGAGGGAGCGGGAACCCGCGGGCCGTCCTGTTTCGACGGCGGACCCCGCGGCTTGAACTTGATCGGCATGCGCTACGCGCTTCTTGACGCGCATCGCCTTCGAGCGTCAATCGATATCGCGATCCGCTACGGGGCACGCGGCGGCGGATCAGACGCGGAAGCGTGCGACGAGCTGCTGCAGCTCCCCCGCCATGCGGCGGTGAAGGAGGACGCGATCAGGTGCTCGTGCTCATCGCGACGACGGTGGATGGAGTGGAGCGGGGCAGGAGCTGTGCGGCGTCGGCGGCGAGCGGGCGCGGAGGGGACGCGTGCTTCAGACGACAGCCGCGGTGTCGAGCGCGCGCTCGACGTCGAGCTCGAGCAGGAGCTTGCCCTCGAGCTTGTAGATGCCGCGCACGAGCTCGCGCGTCGACGCGTTCATCGTCTCGAGCGGTGCTTCCCAGAGATCGCCCGAGACCTCGAGCACGTCGCCGATCTCGTCGACGAGCAGGCTGACGGGTCCGTCGATCGTGCGCACCACGACGTTCATGGGCAGCCGGTCCGGCGCGCGCTCCTCGATGCGGAAGCGCTTTCGCAGGTCGATCGCGGTCACGATCTGTCCGCGCAAGTTGATCAACCCCATGACGGTCGCCGGCGCGAGCGGGACGCGCGTCAGGTCCTGGTAGCGGATGACTTCCTGCACGTCGTGCACGCGCACGCCGAGGAACAAGGCGCCGAGTTGGAACGTGCAGAACTGCTCGCGGTCGGTCATGGGTCAGCTCCGTGCGGTTTCCAGATCGGCCTCGTCGAAGAACCCCTGCGCATGGCGGCGCAGGACGCCCTCGACGTCGAGGAGGTCGGTCACGCGCTCCTGGATCACCGCGGAGCCGAGCGTGCCTTCGCGCCGCGAGCGCTTCTGCAGCACGAGGTCCTCCTCGACGATGTCGAGGATCTGCTCGACGACGAGCCCGATGCTCTTCCCATCGCGCGTGTAGACCACGACGTGGAGAGGATCGCGCACCTCGCTCGTGGGCCAGCCGAGGAGCTCCGAGAGCTCGAGCAGCGGGAGGATCTCGCCGCGGTACTGCACCACGCGGCCATCGCCGGCGAACTCGAGCTGCGAGCGTTGGAACTCCTCCAGGCGTGCGACGTCCGAGAGCGGGATCGCCATGCGGCGGTCGGCGCCCGCGCGGAAGAGGAGCAGCGTCGAACGCTCGCCGGTCGACTGGGCCACGCGCGTCGCGGCGTCGCGCGTGCCCGACTCGCGGGTGCTCGACACGACGCTGGCGCGCTGGGCGATGCCGAGCACGTCGAGGATCAGCGCGACGCGGCCGTCGCCCATGATCGTGGCTCCGGCGAACGCGTCGATGCCCTTGAGCTGTTTGCCGAGCGGCTTGACGACGATCTCCTCGGTGTCGTTGATGTCGTCGACGATCAGGCCGAACTGCCGTTCGTCCGCCTGGAGCACGACGATGTTGATCGCCTGGGATCGGTCGGTCGAGTCGGCGAGTCCGAGCGCCTTGTCGAGGTGCACGAGCGGGAGCAGACGGCCGCGCAGACGGTAGACCGGCGCGCCGTGCAGGTCCTCGATCTCGCGCAGGATCTCGTCGCCCTCGAGGCGCACGAGCTCGAGCAGGCTGACCTGCGGGATCGCGTACTGGTCCTTCGAGCAGTTCACGACGAGCGCGGGGATGATCGCGAGCGTGAGCGGGATCTTGATCTTGAGCGTCGTGCCCTTGCCGCGTTCGCTCGACACGTCGACCGCGCCGCCGATCTTCTCGATGTTCGTCTTGACGACGTCCATGCCGACGCCGCGGCCGGAGACGTTCGTGACCTTCGCCGCCGTGCTGAAGCCCGGCAGGAAGATGAGGTTCAGGAGCTCGCGCTCGCTCATGCGCGCCGCCTGTTCGGCGGTGATCAGGTTCTTCTCGATCGCCTTCGCCTTGACCCGGTCGGTGTGGATGCCGGCGCCGTCGTCGGAGATCTCGATGTTGACCTGCCCGCCCTCGTGGTAGGCGCGCATGCGCAGGAGACCCTGGGGCGACTTGCCCGCGGCGCGGCGGACTTCGGGCGTCTCGATGCCGTGGTCGACCGAGTTGCGGACGATGTGCGTGAGCGGGTCCTTGATCGCCTCGATGATCGTCTTGTCGAGCTCCGTGTCCTTGCCCTCGAGCTCGAGCTGCACGTCCTTGCCGCACGACTTCGCGACGTCGCGCACGATGCGCGGGAACTTGCCCCACACGTTGCCGATGGGCTGCATGCGCGTCTTCATGACGTTCTCCTGCAGCTCGGTCGTGACGAGGTTCAAGCGCTGCGTCGTCGCCGCGAACGCCGAGTCGTCGACGACGTTCGAGAACTGGAGCACCTGGTTGCGCGCGAGCACGAGCTCGCCGACGAGGTTCATCAAGCGGTCGAGCAGGCCGACGTCGACGCGGATGTTCGTGTCGGCGACGCCGGAGTTGCTCTTGGTCTCGCTCGGGGTGTGGACGGCGTCCGCGGCTGGGAACTCGCGCTCCTTGGGCCGCGCGTCCTCGCCGCGAGCCGGCGCCGGTGCCTCCGCTTTTTGCGCCGTCGCCTTGGCGAAGACCTGGAACCCGGTTTGGGCCGGCGTAGCAGGTGCCCTGACGGGCGCGGAGACGACGGGCGCGGAGACGACGGGCGCGGAGACGACGGGCGCGGCGGCGACGGCGGGCGGCGGCGCCGCGGCCTTCGTCGGCGGTGAACCGCTCTCCTGCAGCGCGGTCAAGGTCCGCACGAGCTCGGAGTAATCGCCAGCGCCGTCCGACCCGCTCGCCTCGATTTCGGCGAGCATCCTCCGTACGGCGTCGAACATGGCGAGCAAGGCGGACGTGATCGGGTCGTCGATGCGCAGCTTCCCGTCGCGGAGCCGCGAGAGCAGGCTCTCGCCGACGTGAGCGACCGACTCGAGCTTCGAGTAGCCGAGGAACCCGCACGTGCCCTTGATCGTGTGGATCGTGCGGAAGATGCTCGCCAGCGTCTCCTTGTCCTCGGGCCGCTCCTCGAGCACGACCATCTCGGTGTCGAGGCGGTCGAGGTTCTCGTAGCTCTCGACGAGGAACTCGCGGATCGCTTCGTCCATCTCGCTCATCGGGTTCTCCTGGCGGAGCGCGGTCGCGCAGCGGGACCGGCCTCCGGTGGGAGGAGGCGTGTGCGCGGGGGATTGCGCCCCGGTCGCCGATATCGTGCGGGGACCCGAGCCACTTGAGCCCGCGCGCCGACATCGCGCGCCCGTCGCCCCCTGCGAACTCCGAATCGAAACCGAGCAATGCCTCCGGATTGCCGTGGTCGCCACCGCGGCGCCCGTCCGAAGTCGTTGCTTCGCTCGACTCATCGTGGAGCCGGACGCGGACGCGCTCGGAATCGAGGCCCGGCGCAGCTCCAGAACCTCCGACGGAGCCTGGCCCGAAGATGGCGCGCCCGACAGGACTCGAACCTGTGACCTGTGGTTTAGAAAACCACTGCTCTATCCAGCTGAGCTACGGGCGCTCGATCCGATCCAGCGCGCGGATCGGGGAGGAGGGCGCGCTGGTCGGGGAGATGGGATTTGAACCCACGACTCGCAGCACCCAAAGCTGCGCCTCTACCAGCTGAGGTACTCCCCGTCGAAGGCGGAGAGAGTAGCGCCCGCGCGCTCCGCGGAGGAGATCTGCACCGCTTCGTTTTC
>JACRIO010000229.1 GCA_016220035.1 Planctomycetota bacterium
GTCGAATGGATCGCGCGGCACAACTACCATCTGTGGCTCGCGCTCTACTTGCCGCTCGCGCTCCTCCTGTGGCGACGCGAGCGGCGCGTGTTCCTGCACTTCCTGTGGCTCGGAGGGGTCGTGAGCCTCGCGCGGGCCGCATGCATCCCGCTCACGGGGCTGGGTCCAGCGGATGGTCTGGATGCGAACGCGGGCGCGGGGACGGAGGAGCTCCTGCGCGCGTGGATCGCGATCGTGAACCCGTTCACGGCGCTGACGACCGACGCGCCGCACGTCGCGCTCACGAAGGACCTCTTCTTCTCCGGACACGTGTCCACGACGCTGCTCTTGTGGCTCTACTGTCGGCGCGACCGCAGGCTCGGTCCGCTCGCGCTGATCGCGCACCTCCTCGTGACCGCGAGCGTGTTCCTCGCGCACCTCCACTACACGATCGACGTCGTCGGCGCGTGGGCGATCACGTTCGCCGCGTGGAGCCTGGCCCGCGCGCGCTGGCCGGAGGGCGCGGAGCTCACTCGATCGTGATCGCGTGCTTCCCGAGGATGTGTTCGGGACCGCGGAGCACGACGTCGCGCGGTTTCGACTTCAGCGCGATCACGAGCTCGTTGCGGCCCGGGTCGAGCCACAGACGGCGCTTCCCCGACTCCGCTCCGGCCTTCCACGACAGGTCGACGGGCACATGGAAGCCGGTCGCGCCGGAGCTCGTGTTCTCGATCACGATCTCCAAGCCGTTCTCGCTCGCGCGCACGGTGCCTTCGAGCATCGGGTAGCCCTCGCCGTAGACGAGCTCGTCGAAGAAGCGCTTCCACGCCTTCTTCGTCTCGCGTTCCAGCACCGCGCGGAAGTCCTCCGTCGTCGCGTTGCGATAGCGGTACTCCGCTTGGAAGGCGCGCAGCGTCCGCCACCAGGCCTCGTCGTCGTCGACGCAGTGGCGCAGGGTCGCGAGCACCCACGCGCCCTTCGTGTAGAGGTCGACGCCGTACGCAGCCGCCGAGCTCTTGCCCGCGCCCTTGTAGAGGCGCGCGGAGGGGCCCATCTGTCCGCGCGACGCCTCCATGTACTCGTCGGCGGCCGCGCGACCGTGTAGGAACTCGAGGTAGACCGCCTCGGCGTACGTCGCGAAGCCCTCGTGCAGCCAGAAGTGGCCCCAGTCCGCGGCGCTCACCGCGTTGCCCCACCATTCGTGCGCGCTCTCGTGCACGAGGATGAAGTCGAACGCGCGGTTTCGGTCGGCGAAGCGGTCGGGTTCGTCGTTCGCGGCGCACCACTTCGGATAGGACGACCCGTACGCGACCGCGGTCGAGTGCTCCATGCCCCAGAAGGCGGTCTCGACGAGCGCGTACTTCGCCTTGGGGAACGGGAACGGCCCGAAGGCTTGGCCGTAGATCGCCAGCATGCGCGGGACGTCGGCGAATTGGAGCTTCGCCTTCTCCGCGTTCTCGGGCAGGACGTAGTACGCGAACGTGAGCGGCTTCTCGAGGCCCTCGAGCGCGAGCTTCTGCTCGACGACGACGTACGGCGCCGCGTCGAGCGTGATCGCGTACGTCTCGCACGGGTACTCGTGCACCCAGTGGAAGGTCTCGCGCTCGCCGTCGACCGCGCGCCCTACGAGGCGCCCGTTCGCGACCGCGAAGAGGCCCTTCGGCACCGTTGCGTCGATCCACGTGCGCTCGGGTTTGTCCTCGGGGTGCCAGAACGAGTCCTTGCCCGGCCACCACCACGACGAGCCCACGCCCTGGCACGCGACGCTGAACCACGGCTTCCCGTCGCGCGTCGTCTTCCAGTGGACGCCCTCGAAGCCGTCCTTCGCTCCCGGCTTGCCCCGCCACTGGAGCGCGACGCGCACGACGTCGCCCGCCTTGCGGGCGCGCGTGAGCTTCACGGTCACGCTGCGCTCGCCGCGCGTGAACTCGAGCGCGACGTTCGCTTTCGCGGACAAGGCGTCGAGCGCGGCGCCGAGCTCCGCCGCCGCGCGCAGCTCCAGCGCGTCCCCTGCGTCGAACACGAGGGCGTCGAGCGTGGGCGCGACGACTCGCGCTTCGATCCCGACGACGCCGTCGATCGCGCGCGCCTCAGGATCGAGATCGAGATCGAGGCGGTACGCGAGCACGTCGTAGTCCGTGCGCGGATCGTGCGCGGGTTCCTCGGCGGCGCCGGGGACGAACGCGAAGAGGCCTACGGAAAGGGAGAACATCGGGAGCCCGCAGCATGGCGGGGGACCGTCGAGGCGCCAAGCCCGCCGCGAAAACGCGACCGGCCCCGGACGTCAGGCAAACGTCCGGGGCCGGAAGGGAAGTCGCGTGGAATCCGTCAGCGCGTCGCGGGTCCGCGCTCGCGCGCTGCGCCGAGACGTTGGAGCAGCCGCGGGTGCGCGAGCAGGCGCGCGAGGCGCTGCTCGAGGCGCGCGGGGTCGAACTCGCGGCCGTGCCGCTGGGCCGCTTCGGCGAGGCGTTGGCGCTGCTCCGGCGTGAGGCTGTCCACCAGCCGACGGGCGTGCGGCGCGATCTGCTCGAGCGTCGCGTGACGCAGCTCGCGCAGCTCCTCCCGCAGGGCGTGGAAGTCGGGGTTCTTGCGCGCGCGCTCCGCTTGCATGCGGAAGTGCGCCTCCTCGCGGGCCGCGCGGACGCGCGGGAGGACCGCTTGCGCCTCGGCGCGGGCGAGCTCCTTCTGCTGCGGCGTGATCTGGAGCGATTGGAGGAGCGGGCGCAGCTCCTGCGGCGTCGGCCGACGGTGCGGGCGGCGGCGGCGCTGCCCCGGCGCGGGGCGGCGGCCTTGCGGGCCGTCGGTGGTCGACTGCGCGTCGACGGGGAGCGCGGTGACGAGGGCGAGAGCGAACGTCGTGAACAGGGTCGACTTCTTCAAGTTGAGCATGGTCTGGTTCCTTTCGAACGGACTCTCCAACCGCCGAGGCTACGCCGGGTTCCGCGGAGAGCGAGCGGAAGTTCGACTTCCCGGCCGAAGGCAAGTCGGGCTTCAGCTCCCGGTGCGCGGTCGACGGCCCGCCGCGCGCCCGGCATGCTCTCCCGGCCATGACCGCCGCCCGCGCGCTGCCCGACGTCCACTTCGCCGTGATCGGCGACGTCCACGCGAATTTCACCCGCCTCGACCGCGTGCTCGCGCGCGTGGCGCGGGAGCGCATCGACGCGCTCCTGTACGTCGGCGACCTCGGCTCGCACGACCTCGCCTACGTCCGTCGGCGTACGCCCGAACGCGACGCGCGCTACCTCGCTTCGGTGGAGGAGGTCCTGCGTCGCGGGCGCTTGCTTTCCGAGCGCGTCTTCTACGTTCCGGGCAACCACGACCTGCCCGACCTTGCCCTCGAGGGCAACGCCGACCATCGGGTGGTCGACGTCGCGGGCGTGCGCGTCGGCGGGATCGGCGGCGCGGGGCCCGCGCGCTTCGGGTTCGCGTACGAATGGGGGGAGGACGAGGTGCGCCGCCGGCCGGCGCTCGAGTGCGAGCTCCTGCTCTGCCACACGCCGCCGGCGAACACGCCGCTCGACCGTCTCGCGCAGAGGCCCGAGCACGTCGGGAGCGTCGCGATCCGCGAGCGCGCCGAGGCGCACGCGGGCGTGCTCGTCTGCGGCCACATCCACGAGTCGGGCGGCGTCTTTCGCCTGAACGACTGCCTGTGCGTCAACGCCGGCGGACTCGGCGCGCCGTACGAAGCCGACCAAGTCGCGTTCGTGCGCCGCCGCGCCGGCGTCTGGAGCGCGCGGCACGAGTTGTTGGAGAGTGGTCGGGTGTCCGAGCTCGTGCTCGAGCA
>JACRIO010000233.1 GCA_016220035.1 Planctomycetota bacterium
GCACGTTCGTCCTCCTGGAGGCGCTGCGATCGGCACACGCGTTCGATCTCCGCGCGCGGCGTGACGCCGGCGCGCACGAGCCGCCGCGCCTCCTCCGCGATGGGGACGAAGCCCGCGCGCGCGGCCGCCTCAGCGAGCTCGGCGGCCGATCCGCCCGCGCGCAGCACGGCCGCGCAGCGTTCGTCGGGCAGGAAGAGCTCCGCGAGCGCCGTGCGTCCGCGGAAGCCGGTCCACGCGCACCGCGAGCAGCCGCGCGCGCTCCGCGGGCTCCCGAGGTCGCCGCCGAGCCACGCGCGCTCCTTCACGTCGAGCTCCGCTGCACACGCGCACGCGGCGCAGTTGCGCCGCACGAGCCGCTGTCCGAGCACGCCCACGAGCGCGTCGTCGACGTGGCGCGCGTCGACGCCGAGATCGAACAGGCGCGGCGCCGCGCCGAGCGCGGAGTTCGCGTGCAGCGTCGCGAGCACGAGATGGCCCGTGAGCGCCGCGCGCACGGCCATCCGCGCCGTCTCCTCGTCGCGGATCTCGCCGACGAGGATCACGTCGGGGTCCTGGCGCAGGATCGCGCGCAGGCCCGCGGTGAAGTCGAGCCCGGCCGCGGGGTCGACCTGCGTCTGCCGCGCGAGCGGCAGGCGGTACTCGATCGGATCCTCGACGGTCACGACGTTGCGCGCGAGCGCGTCGACCTCCGACAGGAGCGCGTAGAGCGTCGTCGTCTTGCCCGCGCCGGTCGGACCGGTCACGAGGAACAACCCGTGCGGCCGCTCCGCGACGCGGGCGAGGAGTTCCGTCTGGCGCGGCGACAGCCCGAGGTCCATCAGCGTGAGCGCCGTGTTGCGCCGGTCGAGGATGCGCACGACCGCGTTCTCGCCGTCGGCGCACGGAAGGATCGAAACGCGCAAGTCGACGTCCCCCCCGTCGACGACGGCGCGGATGCGCCCGTCCTGCGGTTTGCGGCGCTCGGCGATGTCGAGCCCCGCGAGGATCTTGAGACGGGTCACGACGGGTAGGCACAGCTCGCGCGGCACGCTCTCCCCCGCGCGCAGGATCCCGTCGACGCGCATGCGCACCCGGCCGACGTGCGCGTCGGGCTCGACGTGCAAGTCCGTGGCGCCGGCGCGCACCGCGTCGTCGAGCAGCCGCGCGGTCGCGCGCGCTTCGCTCGCGAACACGTCGTTCGCTGCGCGCCGCAGCGCAGCCGGCGTCGTGAGCACGAGCTCGAGTTCGCCCGTGAAACGCGCGCGCACGTCGGCGAGTCGCTCGGGGTCGTCGGGTTCGACGAGCGCGACGCGCGTGCCGTGCTCCGTGCGCCCGAGCGGGAGCGCCCCGGTCCGCGCCACGAAGTCGGGCTCGAGCTCCGCGCACAGCGCGGCATCGGGGGCGAGCTCGCCCGCGCCGAGGAACGCGAGACCGAGGTCCTCCGCGCGCAGGCGGGCGACTTGCTCCTCGTCGACGAAACCGAGCGCCACGAGGATCTGCCCCAGCGGGCGGTGCGCGCGTCGCTGCTCGGCGAGCGCGAGGGCGAGTTCCTCGGGCGCGAGACAGCCCGCCGCCACGAGCCGCTCGCCGAGGCGTCCGCGTGCCGGCGCTTCCCGGTGCGAGGCCGTCATCGACCGTCCTCCCGCGCGCCGCTCGCGAATTCGACGCGCTCCTCGCCCGCTGACGTCGCGAGCACGACGCCCGCGGCCTCGATGCGCGCGAGCACCACGCGCCCGGGCACGAGCTCGTCGCCTTCCGAGCGCAATCGTCCGCCGAAGCTCGCGACGCGGAGGCCCGCGCGCACGCGCGTGCCCTCGAACGGTGCGCGCGCGAGAAACTCGGCCGCGATGGGATCCGCGACCGTGTTCGGGATCGCGTAGACGTGTGCGCGCGCGAAAGCCGCGTCCAGCGCGGCGGGACGCGCCGTCGCGGCGGCTTCGAGTGCTGCGACGCGGCCTTCGAGCACGCGGACGCGCTCGTAGGGCGTCGCGGAATCCCGCGGCGAGCTTGCTTCGGCTCCGCCGGCCGGGAGCTCGGGCGTGGCGCGCGCCGCGCGATCGAGTTTCGGCGCCGGGCGCCGCGCGAGACCGCCGCGGACGAGCGACCAGCTCCACACACCCGCCGCCGCGAGCACGAGGAGCACGGCGAGGAGCGTCCGGCGCCGAGGATTCACGCTCCGCCTCCGGCGCGTCCGTGCGCGTCGCCGTTGCTCACACCCAGGCGCAGCTCGACGCGCCCGTGGAAGGCGCCGCCCTCCGCGCGCTCGAAGCGCAGGGTGCGCGCGTCGGATCCGAGGCGCAATGCGTCGAGGCGCTCGAAGTAGGCGCTCCATTGCGCGAGCGTCCCCGCGGCGCGGACCGTCCACCCCGCCTCCGTCGCGTCGACGCCCTCGAGCGCGAGCGCCTGTTCGCGCGCGAGCAGCGCGAGGAGCGTGCGCGCCTCCAGCGGATCGAGTCGCGCGGGCCGCAGGCGTTCGATGCGCTCCGCGAGCCGCGCGGTCTCCGCGGCGAGGTCCCGCGTTTCCGCGCGCGGGCCCGGCGTCGCCCGCGGCGCGGCGGCGAGATGCTCGAAGCGGGCGCGTTCGAGCGCCAGCTCGCGCGCCGGGAGCGCCGCGAGTCCGAGCGGGAGCACCCCCGCGAGCACGAGGAAGCCGCGCACCGCCCAGCGCTCGCCGGCGCCTCTGCGGGCGTTCGAGAGCGCGCGCTTCACGGCGACCTCCGCGCGCGCAACGTGAACCGGAGTTCGCCCGAGGCGCCTGCGTCGGCGCCCGCGCCGGGCAGGATCTCGACCTTCGCGAAGCGCCCGGCGTCCTCGAGCCGATGCTGCACGCGCTCCAGCGCGCCGAGCGCCCCGAGCGGCCGCGCGTCCGCGCCGCCCTCGAGCCGGAGGCCCGCGTCGTCGAGCGTGAACGCGCGCACGTCCACCTCGCCGTCGAGCGCCGCGGCGAGCGCCGCGAGGTCGTCGTTCGCGCGCCGCGCGCGAAGGGACGCCTGTTCGAGCGTGCTCGCTTCGCGTTCGAGCGTTCCGAGCGTTCCGAGCGCGTCGGGTGCCGGACGCGCGCGGTCCGAGTCGGCGTCCACGCGTTCGGCGTTCGCGAGCTCCGTGCGCAGCGCGCGCAGCTCGCCGTGCAGCGCGTCCCTCCGGCGGTCGAGCTCGCGCGTGGTCCACGCCGAGGCCCCGAGCGCGAAGAGCAGCGCGCCGACGCACCACGCCGCCGCCGCGACTCGCTCCACGCGGGGCGCGGAGAGGAGGTCGAGCCTGCGCGCGGGCGAAGCGCTCGCGCTCGCGAGATATCGGCGAGCGAGCGCCTCGGTGCCCGCCGCGCTGCGCGTGCGCTCGAGACCGAGCGCTTCCGCGATCCGCGCCCCGAGTTCGGCGCCGTCCTCTTCGTCGAAGCCGCCGAGCACGAGCTCCGTCACCTGCCGGCCGCGCAGCTCGCGCCGCGCGAAGGCCGCATGGCTGCGGGCCTCCTGGACGAGCGCGTCCTCCGACGGCGCCGCGAGCGCGCCGTGCTGGATCGGACGCCCGCCGAGGAGCGTCGAGAGCGCCACGCCGTCGGGATCGCGCTGCGCCTGGAGGACGAGCGCGTCGTTCGCCGCATCCTCCAGCGCCGCGAGGCGCGCGGACTCGACGCGCCGCGGGCGGATGCCCACGGAGCGCAGCGCCGCTGCGAGCTCGAGGACGCGGCCGCGGTCGGCGGCGGCCATTTGCCAGCGGTCGGCGAGCGCCGGGTCGCGCTCCCCGCGCGCGCGCACGGGCAGCGCCGCGTGGACGACCTCGTCCGCCGCCGGCGCGAGCGCCGCGCGCGCCTTGCGATCGAGCACCATCCGCAGCTCGCCCGGCGCGAGCGTTCCGAGAGGCGCGAAGGCGAGCGTGACCCAGCTCTCGCCGAGGAGGAGCACGACGTCGCGCGCCTTGCCGTCCGCCTCGGTCCGCGCGGCGCGCGCCGCGTTCGCGACGCCCTCCGCACCGGCCGTGGTCACGGACGCGGCGGCCCACGCGAGTCCGCCGCGCCCCGCGCTCTCGATCCAGAGAACGCGGTCGCGGTGGACCGCGAGCACGGCCGGTGCGCGGTTCGCGTACGAGGAAAAGGGCGTGGCCACGAGCAATCGGCCCCTCCGGGGGCCCGCGTTGGGTCGATCGACCCGATCCCGAAAGCGCTTGAGGTCCGACTCGACCTTCAGACCCCGCGTTCCCGTGTCGATACCCGAGGGTCCCCCGGTTCCTCCCCGCGCCGCGGCCGCGCCGCGCCGTCCGTCCTCCCATGCAAACCTCTCGACAACGCGCCGGCTTCACGCTGATGGAGCTCGTCATCGTGATCTCGATCCTCGCCATCCTCGCGGGCACGCTCATCCCGCGCATCACGAACCGCATGGCGTCCGCGCGCGACGCGCGCCGCCTGTCGGACGTGCACGCGATCCGCGACGCGATCGACCAGTTCTACCTGGATCACGGCCGCTGGCCGAAGCACGACCAGAACCCGTCCTACGGCGGATGGGACGTCAGCCAGGACGGGACGTTCCTCGTCGAGCTCGTCGAGAAGGGCTACCTCACCGAGATGCCGAAGGACCCGGTCAACGACGACACCTACCACTACCGCTACTTCGTGTTCGAGCAGGGCGCGTACGGCTGCCGCGGCGAGACGCCGTTCTTCGTGCTCGGCGTGAAGAGCTTCGAGACCACCGAGGTGGCCGAGAAGAACGCGGGCTTCTTCAAGTGCGCCGAGCGCAACTGGGGCGACGAGTTCGCGTACGTCACGGGCGGGGGCGCGAGTTGGAAGTGAGCCGGGAGACCGTGACCGACACGACGCGGGCGCTCGATGGGCGCCCGCGCGCGTTTCGAGGCGCCGCGCGCGCTCGCCAACGCCGCGTGCGCGAGCTAACGTCTCCGCGATGACGCGAACGACGCGCTTGGTGCGCTCCCCCGCGCTGGGGATCGAGTTCGAGGTGCTCGAAGGCGACGCCTTCATCGGGCCCGCGATCGAGCGCGGCGCGTGGGAGGAGCACGAGACGGCGCTCTTCCGGGCCCACCTCGCGCCCGGAACGCGCGTGCTCGACCTCGGCGCGAACGTCGGCTGGTTCGGAGCGCTCGCGGTGCTCGCGGGGTGCGAGGTGCACTGCTTCGAGCCCGTGCCCGCGATCGCGGACGTGTGCGCGCGCAACCTCGCGCGCGCGATGGCGGCGGGGACGGGGCGCGGGGTGCTCCATCGCGTCGCCGCGTCCGATCGCGCCGGGAAGGCGAGGATCGCGCTCGCGCGCGCGAATTTCGGCGACAACCGCGTGCTCGACGCCTCCGCGGCGGCGCCCGCGGACATGCGCGGCGCGGAGACGCTCGAGATCGAGCTCGCGCGCGTCGACGACCTCGTCCAGGGGCCCGTGCGCGTGATCAAGATCGACACGCAGGGCTCGGAGTGGCTCGCACTCCAAGGTGCCGAGCAACTGCTCGACGCGAGCCCGCGGTGCGCGCTCCTGCTCGAGTTCTGGCCCTATGCGCTGCGCGGCGCGAAGCCCGAGGAGTTGCTCGCGTTCCTCGCGGAGCGGAGCTTCACGCTCGGCAAGGCGACCGCGGCGCCGTACCCGATGCAACCCGCGCGCATCCTGAAGCAGGCGCTCGCGCGCGATCCGGTGAAGGGCGGGCTCGATCTGTACGGGACGCGCGGCGTCCCCTTCCACGTCTTGGGCCTGTCGAGCCGTCTGCGCGCGCTCGCGCGCAGCTTCCGCGAGGACTGAACATGCAGGTCGTCGACTTCCACTCGCACTTCTTCTCCCGCGCGTACTTCGAGACGCTCGCCGCGCAGTCGCCGCAGGCGGGCAGCGTCGAGGAGAAGCTCGCGGCGCTCGCCAAGAGGACCGGCATGGAGCTCCCCGGCGCCAGCGTCGAAGCGCACCTCGCGCGCTGGATCGCCGAGCTCGACCGCTACAAGGTCGAGCACCTGTGCACGTTCGCGAGCGTGCCGGAGGAGCTCCCCGCCGTGATCGAGGCCGCGGCGCTGTCGAACGGCCGCGTGTCGGCCTTCGCGCTCGTGAACCCGCGCGTCGAGGGCGTCGCGGCGAAGGTGCGCGGCCTCCTGGTCGAGAAGCGCATCCGCGGCGTGCTGCTCTTCCCCGCGCTGCACCACTACCGGATCGACGGTCCCGAGGCCGGCCCTTTGTGCGCCGTGCTCGCCGAGCAGCGCGCGATCGCCTACGTGCACTGCGGACTGCTCGTGGTGAAGGTGCGCGACCTGCTCGGCCTCCCGCGCACCGTCGATCTGCGCCACGCCGACCCGCTGCACGTGATCCCCGCGGCGAACGCGCACCCGGACGCCCGCTTCGTGATCCCCCACTTCGGCGCGGGCTACTTCCGCGAGGCGCTCTTCGCCGGCGCGCAGTGTCCGAACGTGTTCGTCGACACGTCGTCGTCGAACGGCTGGATCGCGACGCAGTCGCCCAAGCCGACCTTGATGCAGGTCTTCGAGCGCGCGCTCGAGGTCTTCGGCCCGACGCGCGTGCTCTTCGGCACCGACTCGACCACGTTCCCGGCAGGCTGGCGCCGCGATCGGTGGGAGGAACAGCACCGCGTGCTCACCGAGATCGGCGCGAGCGCCGCCGACCAGGAGCTCGTGTTCCGCGGCAACGCGCGGCGGTTGCTCGGGCTCGGGTGAGCCCGAGCCGCGGCTCTACCAGGTGACGGCCGCTCCGTTCGTGACGTTGAACGTGTCGGGCGGACAGTGGAGCGGCGCCGAGTTGCGGTAGTACGTCTGGTAGAAGCGCACCACCCCGCTCCCGATCGTGACCCCGCCGCGCTGCGCGAGCGTCACCGTGTCCGTCGAGTCGGGAAACTGCGACGCGCCGCCCACGTTGCTCCTCGTGCGCAGGCGCAGGAGCGTCCCGCCGACACAGCGCACCCCGTCGCCGAAGACCGCGACCTCGACCTGCGTCCCCTGCAGAAAGATGCAGCTCACGGTGGCGGGCATGCCCGAGGCGTGGAGCACGACGTCGTCGGTGGCGGCTTCTCCGGTCACCGCGAGCAAGGCCCCGTTCGCGTTCACGCTGTTCGCGCAGCCGTTCCCCGCCGCGCCGAAGTTGCCGCACGGACACGCCACGGTCACGGCGGGGTCGATCCCGTCGCCGAAGCAGAACGCTCCGCTCCGAGGCGTTCCCCCGACGATCACGTCGTCGACGCACGCGAAGAAGGCGCCCTGCTGCCAGGGCCCGCTGCCGCGCACGACGATGCGATCGAACGGGACGCCCGCGATCGAGGGCTGCAGGTGGAAGACCCCGAGCGCCGTCGGGAGCGGGAAGCTGCGCGATCCGGTCAGGACCGTCCCCTGCCAGGCTTCGAGCGTCACCACGTTGCCGCCGTGGTCGCCCATCGCGTACAGATCGAGCGACGCCGTGCTCTCGAGCTGCCCCGTGGTGAACTCGAAGCTCAGGATCCGCGCAAACCCAACACCGCCGCCCGGCGACCAGGTCTGGAAGCCGAGCACGTTGGGCGGCGTGAAGCCCGCGAACCCGCTGAAGTCCGTCGAGGCGTCTTCGCAGGAGAAGTCGAACCAGCCGACGCCGCTCGCGTAGTTCGAGAACGTGATCCCGCCGTCGACGACCACCGGTCCGAGCAAGCCTTCGACGAGCCCATCGAAGCGCGCGTGGCCGCTCGCGTGGAGCGGCGGCGCCGGGAGCGCGAGCAAGAGCAGGGTCACGAGGGCGGGGGCAGTGCGCATGCTCGCTCTAGCCTACCCCATGCCCGCGGTCACACGCCGAGTCCCCGACGGCCGGCTACCAGATCACGAAGCTGCCGTTCGTGACGTTGAACGTCTCCGGCGGACAGAACTGCGCGGACGCGTTCCTGTAGTAGGTCTGGTAGAAGCGCAGGACACCGCTGCCGACCTGCACGCCGCCGCGTTGCGACAGGCTCACCGTGTCCGTCGCGTCGGGGAAGCGTGACGCGCCGTTCGCGTTCGTGCGCGTGCGCAGGCGCAGCAGGTTGCCCCCGGTGCAGCGCACGCCATCGCCGAAGACCGCGTTCACGAGCTGGTCGCCTTGGAGGTAGATGCAGCTCGACGTCGCGGGCATGCCCGACGCCTCGAGCACGACCCGATCCTGCGCGAGCGAGCCGCTCGTGAGGAGCTCCGCGCCGAGAGGGTTCACGCTGTTCGCGCAGCCGTGGCGCGCCGCGCCCGTGTTCCCGCACGGGCACGGAATGGCCGCGGTCGGGTCCTGTCCGTCGCCGCTGCAGAAGGGCTGCCCGCCCGGGATCGGCGGGGTGTAGTACAGCGCGACCTCGTCGACGCACGCGAAGAAGGCGCCGCCGTCGACCGCGCCGACGCCGCGTACGACGATGTGGTCGTACGGCACGTCGTAGAGCGAAAGCTGCGTCTGGAAGAACCCCGACGGCCCCGGGATCGTGTAGGACGTCGAAGCTGCGAGCGTGCCGCCGAGCCAGGCCTCGAGGCGGATCTGATTGCCCGGATGCACGGCGGACAGGAGCAGGTTCACGTGCGCGATCGTCTCGATCTGTCCGGTCGTCGCTTCGAAGCTGACGATGCGGTGGTACCCAGCCCCTCCTCCAGGGACGTAGCCGGCGAACGCGAGCACGTTCGGTGACGAGAACCCGGGGAAGCCCGCGAAGGTCGTGCTGGCGTTCTCGCAGGCGAAATCGTCGTCGCCTACGATTCCGTTCCACATGCTCGAGAACGTGATCCCGCCGCTGGTGAACGTGGGGCCCAAGTAGCCCTCGGTCAGACCATCGAAGGTCGCGACGCCGTTGGCGCGCGCGAGGGAGCTCGTGGAACCGAGCAGGAGGAACGCGGCGAGGTAGGAGCGGAGCATGCTTCCATCCTCCACGTCGCGCACGATCGCGCAAGCGAGCGCGCGAGAACTCGCGCCGCGGAACGGGTCGAGCGAGGGAGTCGCGCTCAGGGACGCTGCGCGAGCATGGACTCGCGCCGCGCCCTGAACTCGGACGCCGGCTTCCACGCGGGCCACGTCGCATCGTGCGCGACGCGTGCGCCGACCGCGAGGAGGAGCTCCATGTCCTGCGCCGCGCCCGAGAGGTCCCAGTCGAGCTTCACCTCGTCGCTGACCTGGTGGTAGTCCTTGGCGGTGAAGTCCTCCGCCTTCTGGTGGCCCCAACCCTCGGGCCGGCCGATCACGTCCTCGCCGCCGTCGGCGTAGAGGCTCGGCACGCCGACCTTCGCGAACTCGAAGTGGTCGGAGCGGTAGTACGCGCCCTTCTCCGGCGACGGATCGGGCTTCACGCTGCGGCCCTGCGCGCGCGCGCAGTCCGTGAGCACCTCGTCGAGCGTCGACTGCCCCACGCCGACGCACACGATGTCGCGCGTCCTGCCCCACGTGTTCAGGCTGTCCATGTTCACGTTCGCGAGCGTCTTCTCGAGCGGGTAGAGCGGGTGCTCCGCGTACCAGCGCGAACCGAGCAGCCCCTGCTCCTCCGCGGTCACCCAGAGGAAGAGGACCGAGCGCGGCGGCCGCGGACCGCTCGCGAACGCCTCCGCGATGCCGAGCAAGCCCGCGCAGCCGGTCGCGTTGTCGACGGCGCCGTTCTTCACCTGGTCGCCCTGGAGCTTCTCGTCCTTCCCGAGGTGATCCCAGTGCGCGCTGTAGACCACGTACTCGTCCGTGCGCGCCGGGTCGGAGCCCGTGAGCTTCGCGACGACGTTGCGCGAGAGCACCTCGCGCGTCGTGTTGCGCGCGCGGAAGCTGGCGGTCGCGCCGAGCTCGACCGGATGGAACTCGCGCGTCGCCGCGCGCGCCTCGAGCGCGCGGAAATCCTGGCCGCACGCGGTGAAGAGCTCCTGCGCCTTCTCGAGCGTGATCCACGCTTCGATCTTGGCGCGCTCGTGGCCCTTCGTCTCCGAACGGAGATCGAAGTTCTCCTTGTTCCACGACGAGAGCACGACGCTCCACGGGTACGCCGCGGGCTCGGTCTGGTGCACGATGAGGCACGCCGCAGCGCCCTTCTCGGCCGCGATCGCGTACTTGTACGTCCAGCGGCCGTAGTAGGTCATCGCCTTGCCGCCGAACACCTTGACGTCGAGCTTCGACGGGTCCTTCGCGTCGGCGACGGGCGGGTCGTTGATCAGCATCACGACCGTCTTGCCCTTCACGTCGAGGCCCTTGTAGTCGTCCCAGCCGTACTCTGGAGCGACGACGCCGTAGCCGACGAAGACGATCGGCGCGGCGTCGACGACCGCCTCGACGTCCTGCCAGCGCGTGAGTGCGACCGCGTCCTTGCCGAGGTCGAGCGCGAGCTCGCGGTCCTTCGTCCTGAACGATCCGACCGCCTGCGTGCGGAAGCCGACGAGCGGCACCTGCTGCACGAACGTGCCGTCGGGATGTCCGGGCTCGAGCCCGATCTGCTTCGCCTGCCGCACGAGGTAGTCGACCGAGCGGTCCTCGCCCTTCGTGCCGGGCAGACGGCCCTCGAACTCGTCGGAGGAGAGCACTTGGACGTGCGCGAGGAGCGCACTCGAGCTGATGCGCGCGCTCGGTGCGGTCGCGGCGCCGAGCTCCGCGCGCTCGACCCGCTGCCGCGCGCTCCCCTTCCCGTCCCAAACGAAGATGCACGCGCTCGTGGAGAAGACGACGAAGGGGACGAGGTGCAGGGGCGTGATCGTGCGCATGGAGCTCACCTTCCGGGATCGCGAGGGCCGGGAGGATAGCGGACGGGCGCGCGCGGCGCCTTGGAAGCGGGGAACGCGCGTCGATTCCTCCTTCGGCAGAGCGAGCGCCGTGCGCAATGCGTCCTCGCCGTGCTCCGCGTGAAAGGGAGTCCCCACTGAACCTCTCTCGACCGCCGAGCGCGCGCGTGCGCGCTAGCGTTCGAGGAGCTACTCCAGCGGTCACCAAACCGCGTGTTCACTGGACCGGGGGAAGGTCAGGCACCAGATCGAGCTCGATGTCCCTCTGCATGCCTCACCGGTCGACGTGGCCGAGCATGAAGCGTGCGAACAGGACTTCTTCCGCCGCGTGCGGCGCGAGGGCATCGCTCTCTGATCCCGAGTGCGTTCGCCCCGGGAGCGCAGACGTCCACGAAGGAGACCGACCTTCCTGGCTCCGTGGTCGACCTGGATCAGGCCGACTTGCGCCGCGTGCGTCCCACGGGCTTCACCTTGGCGCGCGCGACGCGCATGAGCCCACGAAGAGCATCGTTCACGGCCTCGGTGCTCGGGAACACGTCGGCCACGTCCGGATCGAGCAGCACGAGGTTCGAGGGGTTCATCGCCCGACGGTGGTACTTGCCACGGAACGGGTTCGACAGTTTCGAGAGGTCGTACTCTCGGCGCAGCTCGTCGCGCCCGCTAGAACGTGCCTTCTTCGTAGCCATGGGTCTCTCGGCGCGTTGCTCGTCGCGCACGGATGATGCGGATTCGATCGTCCGTGTCTGCGTGGGCGAGGCAGAGGAGGCGCGCGGCGGCCGCTCGTGACGGCCGACTCACCTCCCGGCTCAGTTCCGCACCGGCTCGTCGACGCGCGGCGCTTGTCCGCGCAGGACGGAGCTGTCGAAGAAGAGCTTCGACTGGTCGATCACCGGCGTCTGCATCAGGGCCTCGACGTCGATCTGGCCCGATTGCGCGTAGGCGTCGAGCGCGTTCCTCCAGGTCGTGAGCTCGACGTGCTCCATCGGCACGCCGCGGTCGAGCATCAGCTTCGCGGTCTTCGGCACGGAGAGCGGGTCGCTCACGCCCCAGTCGGCGGAGCTGTCGACGATGATCGACTTCGGCCCGTACTTCTTCACGAGCTCGACCATGCGCTCCGAGCCCATCTTCGTGCTCGGGTAGATCGTGAACGCGGCCCACGCGCCGCGCTCGAGGACGTCCTCGACCGTCTCCTCGTTGTTGTGGTCGATCACGAGCTTCGACATCGCAAGGCCGCAGTCGCGCGCGACGTCGAGCGAGCGGCGGATGCCGCGCTTCTTGTCGCGGTGCGGCGAGTGGACCATCACGACCATGTCGTGCTCGACGGCGAAGCGGAGCTGCGCGATGTACACGCGCTCCTCCGCGGGCGTGATCTCGTCGTAGCCGATCTCGCCGATCGCGACCACGCCTTCCTTCAGCGCGAAGCGCGGGATGAGCTCCAACACCTCGGCCGCGAGCCGCTCGTTGTTCGCTTCCTTCGAGTTCAATCCGATCGCGCAGTAGTGCGCGATGCCGAACTGCGACGCGCGGAAGCGTTCCCAGCCGAGCAGGCTGTTGAAGTAGTCGATGAACGTCCCCTTCTGCGTGCGCGCCTGACCGAGCCAGAACGCGGGCTCGACGACCGCGCGGACGCCAGCGCGCGCCATCGCGTCGAGGTCGTCCGTCGTGCGGCTGGTCAAGTGGATGTGGGGATCGAAGAAGCGCATCGGTTCGTCCTCGGGGTCAGCTCGCGGCGTTCTCGGTCGGGTCGAGCGCGCGGAACGCGAGCTGCGAGAGCTCGCCCCGCAGCGCCGACTGCATCGTCGCACGCACCGCGGGGTCCTGCTCCTTCGCGGCGAGTTCGGACAGACGCTGCGCCTTGCCCGCGCGCGCGAGCGCGATCGCCGCGGCGCGCCGACCGCGCGCGTTCGTCCCCGCGAGCTCCGTTTCCACCGCCGCGAGCGCGCGCCCGCCGCCGTGCTTCCCGAGCACGAGCCACAGCTCGTGCTGCACCGGTCGGTGCGCGGAGCGGCGTTCGTCGCAGAGGTCGAGCGCCATCCGCGCGAGCTCTTCCGACAGCCGCGTGTCGAGTCCGTGCACGCGCCACAAGGGCGCCTCGACGAACAAGGCCTTGATCACGAGCTGCCGCCACGCGAGGTCGTCGAAGTGCAGCGCGGGATAAGGCGTGTCGCACGCCGCGGCCTCGTACACCGCGCGCATCGAACTGCGGCAGCCCTCGCCCATCCGCCAGGTGAAGCGCTCGGGCCCGGGGAGCAGCGCGATCGTCTTGTGGAGCGCGCAGAGCTCGCCGACGTCGGCGTACGCGAAGCCCTCCTCGAGCGCCGCCACGGTCCCCGGCCCATCGAGGTCGCTCCGCGCGAGGACCAGCCATGCGCGCGCGGCCTCGAAGAGCGTCCAGCGCTCCAGGTTCCATCCGCGGAGGAGCTCGTCGGCCCGCGCGCGCTCCGAAGCACTCGGGGCGAGTTTGCCGCGGCGCGTGTAGCGGCTCGCGAGCGAGATCAGGCCGCCGAAGCGCACCGGATCGACGCCGCGCTCGATCTCCGCCGCCGCGCCGCGCAGCCAGACGAGCGGCGCGGCGGGCTCGCGCTCGGCGAGCAGCGTCCCGAGGAACTCGCGCGGGTTCGTCGCCGTCACTTGTTCGTCCCTGCCTTCTCGATGCCGTGTCCGCGCACGAAGCGCTCGGGGTGCAGGCCGAGCTCGAGCGCGAGCACCGCGAAGCCGGTCCCGTACGTCCACGAGTAGAAGGAGCCCGGGAAGTCGGCCTGCGAGCCGTCCTTCATCTGCGTCTTCACGAGTTGCGGGCGCAGCTTCGCGTGCCACGCGTCGCGCTCGGCGACGGGCAGCGTGTTGATCAACTGCGCGGCGTGGTAGTGGCCGAAGAAGTAGAAGTAGCCTGCGTTCGCGTAGTACGACTCGTGCGGCACGGGCTTCCAGCGCGCGGCGTCGAGGAACATGTGGTGCTCGAAGAAGCGCTCGAGCCCCTTGCGCGCGACGTCGTCCGTCACGTTCGCGACGCCCGCCTTGCGCAGCGCCCAGTTGCACGTCTGGATGCGGCCGAGCGAACCCTTCACGTTGTCGATGTTCTCTCCCGTGACGACCGTGGGGATGATCGTGCGCAGGTCGTACTGGAAGGCGCCGTTCGGCAGCGCGCACGCGCGCACGTAGTCGACGGCGCCCTTGACCACCTTCTCGTCGATCGGCCAGCCCATCGACTTGGCCTCGACGAGGGCCGGGATCACGCACGCGGTCGCGAACGAGGTCGACCACGACGGATGCCGGCCGATCACGGGGCCCTCGTAGTAGCCCCAGCCGCCTTTCGGCTCCTGGTTCGCGGCGAGGTGCTGGAAGTACTCGACGCCGCGCTCCCGGATGCGCTTCTGCCAGTCGGGCGACTGGAAGCGCGCGTCGTTCGCCGCTTCGACGAGGCAGATGAAAACGTAGAGCGCGGCCCAGTTGTTGTCGATGTCCCAGTCGCTGCCGCGCTTCGGCCGGTCGGTCGAGACGAGGTACTGCATCGCGCGCTCGAGCGCGATCTTCCGCTCGGGCGTCTCGTCGACCTTCATCAAGGCCATCGTCGCGATGGCGCCGCCGGCGACCTTCCACGCATAGAAGCTCGCGTTGGAGTAGCTGAGCTCGTGCAGCGACTCGACCGTGCTCGTCCCCCACGAGCCGTCCGGGTTCTGCTTGTCGAGCAGGAACTTCACCGAGCGCTGCACGCACGTGAGCGCGTCGTCCGCGGTGTACGTCTGGTTCATCGCCTCGCCCTCGGCCCGCGCCTTCGCGGGGTCGGTGACGGGCGCGTCCTGGGCGAGCGAGACGGACGCGAGGAGGAGCGCGGCGCCCGCGAACGCGAGCGCGCGCCGGACGCGGCGTCTCACGACGCGCCGTCCTTCTTCTCCATCTTCGCCACTTCCTTCTCGAGGTCGGCGAGCCCGTGCTCGGCCTTCATCATCTCGAGCTGGTTCTCGAGCTTCAGCTTCTCGGCCTTCGCGCGGGCGTCCGCGAGCCGGCGTTCGGCCTTGGCGACGCCCTCGCCGAGCTCGCGCTCCTTGCGCGGGAGTTCGACGTTGGTCGACTGCTCGATGTTGCGCGTGCGCAGCTCGAGCGCGCGCTTCGCGAACTCGAGCGACTTCCGGCCGCGCGAGAGCACGAGCTCCTTCGTCAGGGTCGCGAGCTCCTCCTGCTTGTACATCGCCTCGAGCTCGTCGAGCTCCTGCTGCTGCTCGGTGCGGCGCTGGACGGACTGTTCGAGGTCGAGCTTGCTCTCGTCGACCTTCACGGGCTTCTCGTGGCGCTGGAACTTCTCGAGCGCCTCGCGCGCGTCGCGCAGGCCGCGCTCGGAATCGTCGACCTCGTTCGCGGCCGCGCGGACTTCCGCCTCGTTGCCGATGCGCTTCAGTTGGAGCTCGAGGCGCGAGCACTCGAGCTCGAACTTCTTCTTCGCGAGCTTCTCGCCCGCGTCCTCGTCCTTCGCGGCCTCCTGCTTGCCGCCCGGCTTCTCCGACGTTGCCGTCGACGATTTCGCACCCATCGAGGAGCACGCCGCGAGCGACAGGACCACGAACGGGAGGGCGAAGAGGGAGCGCGAGTTCAGCATGGGGGTTCACTCCGCGCCGATGGGCGCAGCGACGACTGCGAGAAAGGGGGGCCCGAAGGCGGGCGGGAGTTTCGCTCGCGCGCGCCGCCGTGTTCAAGGGGCCGCGCGCCGCGCGATCGTCTAGGATGAGTGGGGAGCGCTCCGGGAGCGTGCCGCGCGTCAGTGGTGGCGCCATTCGAGCGTGAGCACGCTCCCATCGGCCGCTTCACCCTCGCCGCCCACCGCGCCGTCCGCTCCGAGCGACGTGAGCTCGATCTTCCAGCCGTCGGCGCGCTCGTCGAGGTGGTATGCGTGGAGGTTCCCGAAGGAGTCGCGCGGAAGCACCCCGCTCGGGAGGTAGGTCGTGTCGTGCCCGTTCGGCCCGAGCAGCTCCGCGAGGTCCTTCGGCGCGTGGTCGGCGTGAGCGTCGCTCCACGCGCGGAGCGCCTGCGGCAGAGCGGCGAGTTCCGGTCCGGCGTCGGATTCCATGCTCGTCGTCATCGAGCTCCCGTGCCCGCCGAGCTTCCTCCCGCCCGCGACGAGGAACAACCCGACGCACGCGCACGGCACGATCACGACCAGCACGCCGCCGGCGACGAGCGCCCAGACCCAGCCCGGCACCCCCTTCGACTGCGTCGCGCCGACGGCGAGCCCGCACGTCGCGCAGTGCGCGGCGTGCTCCGCGAGCGGCGATCGGCAGCGCGGGCAGTTCATCGCTTGGCCGGCTCGTCCGCCTTCAGGCCCGCATGCAGCGCGAGGATCGAAAAGCTCGTCGACGCGATCTGCATGTGCTGCGAACCGAGGAAGTCCATGAAGGACCCGTCCTTCCATTGGCACTTCGCGATCTCCGCGCGCAGCTTCGCGTGCCACGCTTCGCGCTCGGCCGGCGGGAGGAGGTTGATCACCTGACCCGCGTACGCGTGGCCGAAGAAGTAGAAGTACGCGGCGACGGCGTAGTAACCCTCGTGCGGGATCGGGCGCAGGCGCGCCTCGTCGAGGAACTTGTGGTCGTCGAAGAACGCTTCGAGGCCCGCGCGCAGCTTGTCGTCGGTCACCGAGCGATCGCCCGCGCGACGGCGCGCCCAGTTGCACACCTGGATGCGGCCGAGGGAGCCCTTGATGTTGTTGATGTGCTCGCCGCCGGAGATGCGCGGGATCGGATTGAGGTCGTACTCGTACGCGCCGTTCGGCAGCGCGCACTGCTGCACGTACTTCACGGCGAGCTCGCGCACCTTGGGGTTCACGAGCCAATGCAGCTTGGTCTCGGCGTCGACGAGCGCGGGCACGACCGACGCGGTGGTGAAGGAGGTCGACCACGTGGGCCGACGCGAGACGACCGGGCCTTCGTAGTAGCCCCAGCCGCCCTTGGGCTCCTGCGTCTGTTCGAGCAGCGCGTAGAAGGCCATCGCGCGCTCCTGGATCGCCTTCTGCCAGTCCGCGGACTGGAAGCGCGGGTCCTGCGCGGCCGCGACGAGCGCTGCAAAACCCTCGACGCTCGTCCACGCGTAGTCGACGTCCCATTCGCTCCCGCGTTTCGGGATGCGCGTCGTGCAGAAGTATTGGAGCGCCTTTTCGAGCGCCGCGCGGTGCTCGGGCGTGTCGTCGAGCACGAGCAGCGCCTGGATCGCGAGCCCGTTCGCGCCGAGCTTGAAGCAGTACCAGGTCTCGAGCGCGAAGCCGAACTGCGCCTCGGAGAGCGTCTCGATCGCGTCGGAGCACCACGAGCCGTCCTTGCGCTGCTCCTTCAAGAGGAAGCGCGTCGCCTTGGTCATCACGGTGCGCGCATCGTCGGGGCTCCGCGCGGCGCGCTCGGCGGCGGTCGCTTCGGGCGAAGGCTTCTTCGGCGCCTCGGTAGGTTGCTGCGCACGCGCTGCGCCAGCGACGAGGAGGAAGATCGGGATCCATCGAGTTCGCATGCGTACCTCCGAACGCGGCCATCCTTGCCTCCGCATCGATGCGCCGCCAGGGCCCGCATCGAAAAGGCCGCGTCGCGCACGAACTCGGTGCACTTCCGTCGCGCGCGGCCGACGGTGGACGCGCAGCGCGATGAGCTCCGCGGCGCGGCCGTCCAGGTTGCGCACGGTGGACGCGCGCGCGCGGCGACGGAATACTCCCGCGTTCCCCCCATCGAGGCCGACCCATGACCCACGGCGTCTTCCACGTCCCCCTCCCCGTCAACGAGCCCGTGAAGGGCTACGCGCCGAAGAGCCCGGAGCGCGCGGCGATCGAGAAACGCCTGGCCGCGATGGCCGCCGAGTCGGTCGAGATCCCGCTGTGGATCGACGGGAAGGAGGTGCGCACGCAGAAGCTGGAAAACTGCGTGATGCCGCACGCGCACCGCCACGTGCTCGGCCGCTACCACCAGGCCGGACCCGCCGAGGTGAAGGCGGCGATCGACGCCGCCGAGCGCGCGCGCCCCACGTGGGCCGCGATGCCGTGGGAGGAGCGCGCGGCGGTGTTCCTGCGCGCGGGCGAGCTGCTCGCGACGACGTGGCGCGACACGGTCAACGGCGCGACGATGCTCGGGCAGTCGAAGACGGTGCACCAGGCCGAGATCGACAGCGCGTGCGAGCTGATCGACTTCTTCCGCTTCAACTGCCACTTCGCGGAGCGGCTCTACCAGGAGCAACCGGTCAGCGCGCCGGGCACGTGGAACCGATTGGAGCACCGCCCGCTCGACGGCTTCGTGTTCGCGATCACGCCGTTCAACTTCACGTCGATCGCGGGCAACCTGCCGACGGCGCCGGCGCTGCTCGGCAACACGGTCGTGTGGAAGCCGGCGTCGACGTCGGTGTTCTCCAATCACTACTTGATGCAGCTCCTGACGGAGGCGGGGCTGCCGCCCGGCGTGATCAACTTCCTCCCGGGCTCGGGCGGCACCGTCGCCGATCCCGTGATCGCGGACCCGCGCCTCGGCGGCGTGCACTTCACGGGCTCGACCGGCGTGTTCAACGGGATCTGGAGCACGGTCGGCAAGAACATCGCGAACTACGGCCAGTACCCGCGCCTCGTCGGCGAGACGGGCGGGAAGGACTTCATCGTCGCGCATCGTTCGTGCGACGCGCAGGCGCTCGCCGTGGCGCTCGTGCGCGGCGCCTTCGAGTACCAGGGCCAGAAATGCTCCGCCGCGAGCCGCGCGTACGTGCCGAAGTCGATGTGGAACGACGTGCGCGAGCGGATGGCCGCGATGCTCGCCGAGATACAGATGGGCGACGTGCGCGACTTCAAGAACTTCGTCGGCGCGGTGATCGACGCGCGCTCCTACGCGAAGTTGAAGGGCGCGATCGACGCGGCGCGCGCATCGAAGGCGGCCAAGGTCGTGCTCGGCGGCGAATGCGACGACAAGGTCGGCTACTTCGTGCAGCCGACGGTGATCGAGGCCGTCGATCCGAAGTACGACACGATGTGCACGGAGCTCTTCGGGCCCGTGCTGACGCTCCACGTCTACGACGACGCCAAGTGGAGCGAGACGCTCGACCTCGTGAACACGACGAGCCCGTATGCGCTCACCGGCGCCGTGTTCGCGACCGATCGCGCCGCCGTGCGCGAAGCGACCGACCGCCTGCGCTTCGCCGCCGGCAACTTCTACGTGAACGACAAACCGACGGGCGCGATCGTCGGCCAGCAACCGTTCGGCGGCTCGCGCGCGTCGGGCACGAACGACAAGGCGGGCTCCATCCTCAATCTCATGCGCTGGATCAGCCCGCGCACGATCAAGGAAACGCTCGTGCCGCCGCGCGATTGGCGGTATCCGTTCCTCGCGGGGTGATCTCGAAGTGCGCGCGCCCGGACACCCTGTCAGCCTTCGACGCCCGGGGTGACCAGTTAACTGGTCACCTCATCCATGTCCTTGGCCCGACCGCTCTTGCGGCACTCCTCACGACCGAGCCCCCTCGACATGCCACCCCGCTCGATGATCGACGACTTCCTCGGCGAGTTTCGGCTCTACAAGCAGAACGCCGAGAAGGCGATCGCGCAGGTCGACGACGCGGCGCTCGCGCGCGTGCTCGCTCCCGACACGAACTCGATCACGGTGCTCGTGCGTCATCTCGCGGGCAACCTGCGCTCGCGCTTCACGCAGTTCCTCTCGACAGACGGCGAGAAGCCGTGGCGCGCCCGCGACCGCGAGTTCGAGCCGTGGAGCGGGACGCGCGCGGAACTCCTCGCGGACTGGGACGCGGCGTGGTTCACGGTCTTCGCGGAGGTCGGAGCGCTGGAGGACGCCGACCTGTCGCGCACGGTCGTGATCCGCGGGAAGTCGCTCACGGTCCACGCGGCGCTCGCGCGCTCGGTTGCGCACGTCGCGACGCACGTCGGTCAGATCGTGCTGCTCGCGCGCGTGCTCGCAACGGAGGATTGGACGTCGCTCTCGATACCGCGCGGCGGTTCGAGCTCCTACAACCAGGACCCCGCGCTCGAACAGCGACCGCGGTGAAGCGCGCGTGAGGGTGTCCGTAAAGCACCGAGACGTGCCGAAGTGCGATCACCGCGGCTCGACGCGCTTTCCGTCGACGAGCACGCCGTCCTTCGTCACGCGCACGACCTGTCCGGCCGCGAGGGGACCGTAACGACGCGCGCCGATGTGGAGCTCGTCGCCGACGACCTCGAACGCCTCGCCGTTCACCTTCGTGACCGTGCGCGGCGGGTGGCCGGACTCGGTGACGGTTTCCATGCGGTAGTCGAGGCCGTTCGTGGTCTCGACGTCGATCGACAGCGTGCCGGGGACGGGGATCGGATCCGCGCGGGATGGGAAGTGGATGCTCACGGCGAGCGCGCTCGCGCTCAAGCTGCTCGTGTGCGTGCACGCCATCGAGGGCGCGAAGAGCGCGAGGGCTGCGAGCGCGACGACGGTCGGAACGGGACGGACGGGGTTCGACGAACTCATGGACGGAGCCTCCTTCGGGGCGGCGGGTAGATCCTACGTCGGCGGGCGTGCGCTGTCGGCCGGGCGACCCCCGAAGGCTACGCCACACGGCCCGCAGCCCTCCGCCGAGCTCCACACTTCGCCGCACGCCGCTGCGCAACACGGCGCATCCCGCGACCTACGCGCTCTTGGGAGCATGACCCTGCGCACTGCGGCCCGCTGCGTCGGAATCGAAGCGGTGTTCCCGCGCGCGTTCGCGGTCTTCCCGCCGTCCGGGCCGCGGACTTTCGGAGCACGGCATCCGCCCCGCGCGGAAGGTCCTTCATGCAGGTCGATGGCTGGTTCGTGACGGGCGCCGACCGCCCGATGCAGGCGCAGAGCCGCGACGAAGCGCCCGGTCCGAGCGAGGTGCTCGTGCGCGTCGCGGGTTGCGGCGTGTGCCACACCGACCTCGGCTTCTACTACGAGGGCGTGCCCACGCGGCACGCGCTGCCGCTCGTGCTCGGGCACGAGATCAGCGGGCGCGTCGTCGAAGTGGGCGCGGGAGCGGAGGAGTGGAAGGGGCGCGACGTCGTCGTGCCCGCCGTCATCCCGTGCGGAACGTGCGCTGCGTGCCGGGCGGGCAAGGGCTCCATCTGTCCCAAGCAGATCTTCCCCGGCAACGACGTCCACGGCGGTTTCGCAACCCATGTGCGCGTCCCCGCGCGCGGGCTGTGCCCCGTGCCCGACCTCGCGCACCCGAATACCAACCCGGCCGGCCTCGACCTCGCGGCGCTCTCCGTCGTCGCCGACGCGGTGTCGACGCCGTACCAGGCGATCCTGCGCAGCGGCCTCGCGAAGGGCGACGTCGCCGTCTTCGTCGGCGCGGGCGGCGTCGGCGGTTTCGGCGTGCAGATCGCCGCCGCGCGCGGCGCGCAAGTCGTCGCGATCGACGTCGACGCGAAGAAGCTCGAGACCATGAAGGGCTTCGGCGCCTCGCTCGCGCTTCCGGCCGGCGACGCGCGCGAGCTCAAGAAGACGATCCAGAAGTTCGCGACCGAACGCGGCGTCCCCACGTGGCGCACGTTCGTGTTCGAGACCTCCGGCTCGAAGGCGGGGCAGGAGTCCGCCTTCGCGCTGCTCGGCCACGGCGGCTACCTCTCCGTCGTCGGGTACACGCCCGCGAAGGTCGAGCTGCGCCTCTCGAACGTGATGGCGCTCGACGCGACGGTGCAGGGCAACTGGGGTTGTCTCCCCGAGCACTACCCCGCCGTCGTCGACCTCTGCTTGTCCGGCGCCGTGAAGGTCGAGCCCTTCGTCGAGCGCCGCCCGCTGTCCTCGATCAACGCGACCTTCGCCGAGCTGCACGAGAAGCCGCTCGCGCGCCGCGTCGTGCTCGTTCCCTGACCCGGCGCGGAGCTCGCACGAGCTCGGCGCATCCCCCACCGCACACCCCGCCCCCGCGCTCCCCTCGGAGACCACTCGATGACCACGAAGACGACCGCGTCGCCCGTCACCTGGATGAACCACGACCTCGCGCCCGCCGCGAACGTGCCGGGGATCCTCTACGAGGAGTTCCCCGTCGTCGGCCCGAACGGCGAGCGCGCCGAGGGCCTGCATCAAGTGCGCATCACGCTGGACAACCCGAAGCAGTTCAACAGCTACACGACCGACATGGTCAAGGGCGTGATCCTCGGGATGCGCCGCGCCTCCAACGACCGCGCGTGCGTCGCCGTCGTGTTCACGGGCAGCGGCAACAAGGCCTTTTGCACCGGCGGCAACACGGCGCAGTACGCCGAGTACTACGCGGGCCGACCCGAGGAGTACCGCCAGTACATGCGCCTTTTCAACGACATGGTCAGCGCGATCCTCATGTGCGACAAGCCCGTGATCTGCCGCGTCAACGGCATGCGCATCGCCGGCGGCCAGGAGATCGGCATGGCCTGCGACTTCTCCGTCGCGCAGGACCTCGCCAACTTCGGCCAGGCGGGCCCGCGCCATGGTTCGGCGCCCGACGGCGGCTCGACGGACTTCCTGCCGCTCTTCGTCGGCATCGAGGCCGCGATGCAGAGCTGCACGTTGTGCGAACCGTGGAGCGCGCACAAGGCGCTGCGCCTCGGCCTCCTCACGCGCCTCGTGCCCGCGTTGAAGGTCGACGGGCGCTTCGTGCCGAACCCGATGGCGATCACGGAGCGCTGGACCGACGAGTTCGGCCGCATCGTGCACGGCGAGTTCAAGGAGGGCGCGGAGCGCGAAGCCGCGAAGAAGGTGCTCGCGAAGGGCGAGGTCGACCTGTCGCTGCTCGACGCGGCCGTGAACGAGCTCGTCTGGAAGCTCGCGAACACGATGCCCGGCTGCATCGCGAAGACGATCGAGAGCGTGCGCAAGCACAAGCTCGCGCACTGGGACAAGAACAAGGAGACGAACCGCGCCTGGCTCGCACTCAACATGATGACCGAGGGCCGCGCGGGCTTCCGCGCGTTCCACGAGGGCACGAAGGAGTGCCGCGAGGCCGACTTCCTGCTCCTGCGGCGGCGTCTCGCCGAGGGTACTTCCTGGGGCGACGAATTGACGGAGTCCGTGCTGCCCGCTTCACGCGGCGCGCGCACGCAGGGTTGAAATCACGGCGGGCCGCGCTCCCCGCCGGCGGGGCGCGCTCGCGAAAGAGACCGCCGGCGAGGGAAGAACGATGCAGACTGCGGGAACGGCCGCGCAATCGAACGGCACGGTGCGCGTCGAGGTGCTGGAGAACGGCGTCCTCTGGCGCCTCGTGATCGACGCGCCCAAGGCCAACGTGCTCGACGCGGCCAAGGTCGCGATGCTCACGGCGGCCTTCGAGCGCGCCGCGCAGGAAGAGCATTTGAAGGCGATCGTGATCGAAGGCGAGGGCAAGCACTTCTCCTTCGGCGCGAGCGTCGAGGAGCACGTCCCGCCCCAGCACGTGGCGATGTTGAAAGGTTTCCACGCGCTCTTCCGCGCGATGCTGCGCGCGGGCGTGCCGACGCTCGCCGTCGTGCGCGGGCAGTGCCTCGGCGGCGGGCTCGAGCTCGCGAGCTTCTGCAACCGCGTTTGGGCCGCCCCCGACGCGATGCTCGGCCAACCCGAGGTCCGCCTCGGCGTGATCGCGCCGGTCGCGAGCGCGTTCCTCGCCGAGCGGATCGGCCGCGCGCACATGGAGGACCTCGTCCTCACC
>JACRIO010000227.1 GCA_016220035.1 Planctomycetota bacterium
CATGTGCGCGAAGAGCTTCGAGCGCAGGTCCGCGATGACGACCTGGCCCGTCTTGTTGAGCTGCGCGACCTCGAGGTAGCGGAAGAAGACGGAGAGCGCGAGCACGCCGAGGTAGAAGGCGACCCAGCGTCCGAACTCGCAGGTGAAGGCGCTCACGTCCGCGCCGGGATCGGCCGCGCGCGCCGTCCGCGCCGCGAGCACGGGACCGTCGAGCGTGTGGCGCCAGATCCACGGGCCGAGCAGGTCGAGGCCGAAGAGGACGAGGAGCACCGCGAAGCTCGCGACGAAGTGCCGCGTGTGCGGCCGCGCGTAGGTCGCGAGGCGCCGCAGGATCGAGGCGTCCCACGCCTTCGACGCGACGAGGTCGTCGTCGAGCTCGTCGAGGCCCTGGGGCCGCGCCTTCCTCGCCTTCGCGCCCGTCCGAGCACCGTTCGCGCCGGGCGCCGATTTCGATTGGGCGGTCATCCGAGCACCGAGAGCTCCCGGCTCGTCTGCTGCCGCCGCCACGTCTCGCGGTACCAGCCCGGCCGCGCGACGAGCTCGGCGTGCGTGCCCTGCGCCTCGACCCGGCCGTCCGTGCCGAGCACGAGGATGCGCTCGGCGCGCATGACGCTCGTCAAGCGGTGCGCGGCGACGACGACCGTGCGCCCATGGCCGGCGTGGCGCAGGTTCTCGAGCAGTTGGGCCTCCGTCTCCGTGTCCACCGCGGACAGCGCGTCGTCGAGGATCAGGACGCGCGGATCGCGCGCGAGCGCGCGCGCGATGCACGTGCGCTGGCGCTGGCCGCCCGAGAGGGTCACGCCGCGCTCGCCGATGAGCTGATCCCAGCGCTTCTGGAAACTCGCGACCTCGTCCGTCATGCACGCGACGCGCGCGAGCTCGGCGAGGCGCGCGTCGTCGAGCTCCTCGTCGACGCCGAAGCCGACGTTCTCGCGCCACGTCGCGGAGAACAGGAAGCTGTCCTGCGGCACGTAGCCGAGCGCGCCGCGCAGGTCGTCGAGCGCCAAGTCGCGGAGCGGCACGCCGTCGAGCTCGAGCGTCCCCTGCGCGTCGAAGAGGCGTCCGAGGCACAGGAGCAGCGTGCTCTTCCCCGACCCCGTCGGCCCCACGACGCCGAGCACGCTGCCGGCGGGCACGGTCACGGTGACGCCCTGGAACGCCGGCCGCGGCGCGCCGTCGTACGTGAAGCTCGCGTCGACGAGGCGCAAGGCGCCGCGCACGTCGCGGAGCGGCGTCGGCGGAACGCGCTCCACGATCTCGGAGCGCTCGGCGAGCAGGTCGTCGACGCGTTTCGCGCTCGCCGCCGCGCGCGGGTACATGCCCGCGATCCATCCGAGCGCGATGATCGGCCAGAAGACCTTGAACGTGAGGTCGATGAACTTGAACAGGTCGCCGACGGCGAGCGTGCGGTCGATGAGCGCGAGCCCGCCCACGATCAGGATCACCACGAAGGTCGAGTCGTTCGCGGCGTGCGTGAGCGCGTGCGTCAGGCCGCGCGCGTGGCCGAGCTTCACCTGGTTGTCGCGGTTCTTCCGCGCCGCCTCCTCGAAGCGCGCGATCTGCTGGTCCTCGCGGCCGTAGCCCTTGACGACGCGGATGCCGGAGAAGTTCTCCTGCGCGCGGCTCGACAGGTCGGCGATCGACTCCTGGACGGCCTCGGACCACTTGTGGAGCCGCGGCGTGAACATCTTCATGCCGAGGCCCATCAAGACGAGCGGCAGCGCCATCGTCGCCGCGAGCGGGGCGTGGATCGTGAACAGGAGCGCCATCGAGGCGGGCACCATCACGAACGCGCCGAGCGTGTACATGACGCCCGGGCCCAGGAACATGCGGATGTTCTCGACGTCGCTCGTGATGCGGGAGACGACGTCGCCCGAGCGCGAGCGCGCGTGGAAGCGGAACGAGAGGCGCGTGAGCTGGTCGAAGAGCTCCTGCTTCAGCTCGTTCTCGACGTAGCGCGACACGGCGACGATCCACCAGCGCTGCAGGTAGCGGAAGACGCCCTTGAAGACGGCCCAGCCGAGGATCGTCCAGAAGACGCCCGCGAGGAACTGCGTGTCCGAGCCTTGCCGCAGCCGGTCGAGCGTGTCCCCGATCAGGAGCGTGACCATCACGTCGCCGAGCTGCGCGAGCGGGATGCAGAAAAAGCCCGGCAGGAGCTCGCGCTTGTGCCGCAGGAAGCGGCGGAAGTAGCTCCACAAGCGCTTCACGGCGTCGCGCTCCGCACCGGAATGCTCACGGCGCGTGTCACTGCGGGACCGCGGCCGCGAAGGCGGCCTGGAGGCGTTCGAGCTCGGCCTGCAGCGCCTCGGCGCCGCGCGCGGCCGCCGCGCGCAGCGTGGGGAAGCTCTCCGAACCGTACCCGTCCTCGAGGCCGGGCGCCCAGAGCGCGTTCACGAACCACGGTCGTCCCTCGAGGCCTTCGCGGCGTTCGAGCGCGCGGTAGAAGCGGAACTCGGGCGTCTCGCGCCAACGCGGTCCGCCGCCGACGTCGCCGAGGTCCGCGCGCGGCAGGAACGGCGCCTCGAGTCCCGATGCGAGCTGGCGCAGCGCGGCGGCGGTCTGGTGGAACGCGGCCGCGAGCGGAGCGTTCTCCTTCGCCGCGTCGCGTTCGCGCGTCGCGACGTCGGCGAGCGCGAGGGCCGCCTCGACGGGATCGAGCACGAGCGGCCCCGCGTCGCCGAGGTCGCCGAGGAGTTCCGCGAACACGCGCCCGAGGAGCTCGTGACCGACGAAGCCGGGGTCGATGAACCGGTCGACCATCTCGAAGTCGTCGAAGGTCGTGTGGTACTGGCCGCCGGAAGCGCCGCCGAAGCCGAGCTCGAGCGACGGGATCGAGAGGTGGTGCACGAAGACCGCGAAGTCCGAGCCGGAGCCGGGCAGGCCGAGGCTCGGCGCCTTCTCGGGCGCGGAGGCGTCGCGCTGCGCGTTGATCGCGAGCTTCCACTCCTCCCACAGGTTCGCGGGCGTCGGTCCGTCGGCGCGCGCGGCGGACGGAACGCGCTCGAGCACCGGTCGCAGCCGCGCGAGCAGCCCCGGCGTGCCGCCCGCGCCGGAGAAGCGCGTGCCGCTCACGCCGACGTCGGCGTTGAGGTAGGCGAGGCACAGGGCGCGCGCGCGGTCCGCGTTCGCCTCGCCCCACTCGGTGCTGCCCACGAGGCCGAACTCCTCGGCGTCCCAGAACGCGAGCTTCAGCGTGTTCTCGCTCGTCCAACCGCTCTTCGCGCGCTCGCCGAGATGCTCCGCCGCGCGCAAGAGCGACACCGTGCCCGCGCCGTCGTCGTTCGCGCCGCGCACCCACGCGTCGCGGTGCGCGCCGGCGAGCACGAAGCGCTCGCTCTTCCCCGGCAGCGTCGCGATCACGTTCATGATCGTGCGGAGCGAACGCGGCGCGTCGACGGTGACGCGCGCGACCGCGGGGCCGGGGCCGAGGCGCTCCTCGGTCTCCGCGCCGTCCTTTCCCTTCACGCGCACGACCGCGAGGCGCGCGAGCAGGAGCTCCGCCTCGCGCGCGCCGATCGGGAGGCACGCGATCTTCGGGAGCGCGGCGTCGAGCTCGGCGCCCTCGATCCTTCGCGCGCTCGCGTCGTCGGGCCGCGGCGAGCCCCACCCCGGCGTCGACGGATCGCCCGGCACGTGTTCGATGGGCAGGATCGAGCCGCGCTGCGCGTCCCAACCGGGTTTCCACGGTCCCGCGGGCCACACGGAGCCCTTCGCCGCGCCGTCGACGCTCGCTTCGGTGAAGAGCAGCACCGCGGCGCACCCGTAGCGCGCCGCGAGGTCGACCTTGATGCCGCGGTACGAGCGTCCGTAGCGCACGAGCGCCACCTTGCCCGCGACGTCGACGCCGAGCTCCTTCAGCCGCTCGAAGTCCGCGCGCGTGCCGAAGCCCGCGTCGACGACCTCCGCGGTCACGTCGGCGCTCGCCGACCACGCATTGTGCTTGGGGACGTCGCCGGGCGGGATCGCGTCGGGATCGAAGCGTTCGATCCGGTGCGCGAGCTCCTCCTTCGCGTCCTTCGATGCGCGGAGCACGAGTTCGAGCGCGCGCGGGTAGGTGAGCAGCACCGCGCGCTCGTCGAGCTCCACTCTCCAACCCGCGGCCGCGAGGTGGCGTGCGACGATCTCCGCGCCGATCTTCGAGCCGATCGTGCCCGCCAGACGCGGCTGCGCCGCGAGCTCGCGCAGGAGCGCGCGCGACGGAGGGGATGCGTCGGTCGCCGGGACCGGTGCCGGCGCGCGCGCGTGCTCCTCCGGTTCGTGGACGGCGAGCGGGAGCGCGAGGAAGAGGGCGAAGAGCGGCGTGGCGATGGGCATGGCGCGGGCTCGAGAGAATAGAGGAAGGGGCGCCGCGCGTCGCGCCCGCTCTACGCCCCGCTGCGCGCATCGCGGGCCGCGCGCGGCTGCTACAGTGCCCGCGATGCACGCGCCCTTCCCGTTCGACGCGGTGATCTTCGACCTCGACGGCACGCTCGTCGCGACCGACCGCTTCTGGGTCGACGCGGCGCGCGCGGGAGCCCGGCGGGCGTTCGAGGAGCTCGGCGTCGAGACCCCGATGCCCGACGCCGCGGCGTGGATGAGCATGGTCGGGCTCCCGCTCGCGCTGGGCTTCGAGCGCGTCTTTCCCGAGCTCACCGCCGCGGAGCGCGCCGTCGTGCTCGCGCGCTGCGTCGAGGAGGAGGAGAGCGCCTTGCGCGCCGGCCGCGCGGCCTTGCTGCCCGGCGTGAAGGACACGCTCGACGCGCTCGCGGACCGGGGCGTGCAGCTCGGCATCGCGAGCAACTGCGGGCAGGGCTACCTCGATTCGATGCTGCACGAGCTCGGTCTCGCGCGCTGGATCCGCGAGGGACGCTGCCTCGACACCCCGCGCATCAAGAGCAAGGCCGGGATGGTGCGCGATCTGCTCGCGACCTTCGGCTCGCGCTCGGCGGTGATGGTCGGCGACCGCGCGGGCGACCGCGACGCGGCGTGGGAGAACGGCCTGCCGCACGTGCACTACGCGCGCGGCTTCGCGGTTGCAGGCGAAACCGTCGAGGCCGAAGCGGTGATCGAGGACATGGGGACGCTCGTCTCGCTGCTCGAACGGCGCGGCGAAGCGCTCGACGACGTGCTGCGCCGCGTGCACGCGATCGGCCCGGAGCGCGCGAGCGTGCGCGCGCTCGCCGTGACGGGGCACTCGGGCGCGGGCAAGTCGCTCTTCGCGCGCGACCTCGCGGCGCGCGCGCGCTTTCACGGCCGCGCGGCGTCGGTGGTGGCCTTCGACCTGTTCTCGAAGCGCGAGAGGCCGGAGCTCGACCTCGCGCGCACGGCGCGCGTCTCCGCGGAGCATGCGCTCGACCACGCGCGCGCGGCGTTCGAGATCGACGCGCTGATCGAGTCGCTGCTCGTGCCGCACGCGCGCGGCGAGCGCGTCGACTTCGAAGTGAACGGCGAACGCGTGCGCGTCGAGCCCGACGACCTGCTCGTGGTCGAGGGCCTCTTCCTCCTGCACCCCGACTTGCGCCCACGCTTCGACCGCGCGGTGCACCTCGCGGTGGACGAGAACGTGCTCCTGCGCCGCATCGCCGGCCGCGACGGCTGGACGAAGGGCCCCGAGAGCGTCTTGCTCGTGCGCCGCGCGTTCCTGCCAGCGCAGCGCGCGTTCGACGAGCGCCGTCCGCCCGAACGTCACGCCGACGTCGTCTTGCGCGCGGACGACGCCTGCCTGTCGTTCGGCGCGCGTTGAACGCCGCGGGAAGGACGCAGCGCGCGTCGTCCCGCGGTTCCCATCAGGAAGTCGAAGGTCCGCATGAAGCTCACGCTCCCACTCCTGTTCGCGCTCGCGGTCGGTTTCCTGCTGGGTTGGACGGTCACGCGCGCGCCGGAAACGCCGGAGCGCGTCGCGCGCGAGGCGCCGAGTGCTTCGTCCTCCGCGCTCGAGCGCGCGGCCGCGATCGAATCCGCCGCGCAGCCCGCGAGCGCCGCCGTCGCGCCGCGCGCCGCGGACAGCGCCGCGCCGCGCGTCTCCGAGGGGCTGATCTCCGACGCGCTGCGCGCGTACGCGCTCGAAGAGCTCGCCGCCGGCTGGAGCGTGGTGCGCCCCGATCCGATGCCCGCGCCGATCGTCGCGCGCGGCTTCGACGAGTTCGAGACGACGGTGCGCGCGCTCCCGCGCCAGATCGGCCGCCGTCTCGCCGAGCGGCGCACGCGCGCGGACGCGCTCGCGAGCGACGATCCGTTCGCGGTGCTGAAGGCGCTCGACGAGGAGAACCTCGGACCGCAGCTCGAGCTCGTGCTCGATCGCGAGCGCTTTCGGCGCTTCTTCGCGTGCTCCGGTGGCCCGCGCGTCGACGGCGTCGCACTGATCCGAGCGCCGGAGCACGGGGAACTCGAGCTCGCTCCCGGGACGACGATCGTCTTCCCCGCAGGCGTCTTCGACACGAGTCGGCTCTCGAATCGCATGCGGAAGGGCCTGCGCTGCATCACGCTCGTCGGCGCGGGCATGGACGCGACGCTGCTCCTCTCGGACGAGATCGCGCCGCGCGACGGCCTCGACCGTTTCGAGGTGCGCGATTGCACTCTGCACACGGATTGCGACGCGATCGGTCTGAACTCGGTCGCCGGAGTGTTCCGTGCGGAACGCGTGCGCTTCACGGGCTTCGATTGTGGGGCGGGAGGGTCCTCGCTGCTCTTCGGGACGAGTGGGATCCTGTTCGAGTTCGTGGGGTGCCGCATCGAGGGCGGCTACGGACGCGATCCCGGAGGCGGCCACCTTTTCGACGTGCGGACGCGCGCTCTGCTCGCGCGCTTTGAGGACTGCCATCTCGACGCGCTCTCGCTCGCGCCGCACGGGTGGCGCGACGGCATCTCGCTCGCGTTCGTGCGCTGCCGCTTGGAACGCATTCGCGACGCGCAGCTTCCCCCCGACCGCGACGACGACGGCATTCTGTTTCAGTCGTCGACGGTCGAGCTGGAACCGCAGAGCTCGCAGGGGTTCGAGAAACGCGACCTGAACGCGCTCTTCCCTGACTGGCAACCGCGCGTCGTGCGGTGAGGCGAGAGGAGCCGCTCCCACTCCGGCGTCGCCCAACTCGCACCGTGCGTCGACGCGCGTGGAGTGGGTGCACCTCCGAGGCGCTCGTTGTCCCGATCTCCGCGCCGACGCGCGACCGGAATGTGCGCCGTATCGAGTTCGGGGCCCCGCGCGACGCGCACGGCCCTTCGGCGGTTCACGCGGCTCTCGGTTCCTCGTCCGCACCCCACCCTCCGAGACCCGGGATTCCCCACATCGCGAACCGGTGCTCCAAAGTTCTCGCGGATTCCCCAGTCACCGTTCGCGACCTCGAACGTCGCGCTCCTGGGACCCCATGGACCGGAAGCCGCGCGTGTACCTGGAGACGAGCTTCGTGAGCGCGTGCGTCACCACGAAGACCGACCCCGCGAGCCGCGACCAGCGCTGGCACAGCTTGCGGTGGTGGCACTCGCGGGCGGAGCCCGGTTCGCTCTTCGTGTCGAACGTGGTGCGCGTCGAACTGGCGCGCCAGGAGTATCGATCTCGCTGGGAGGCCCTGCGTTGGATCGAGGGTCTCGGCCACGTGGACGGCACGTCCGAGGTCGAACGACTCGCGGCCGAACTCGTTCGGGATCGGCTGATGCCGGGAGGCGATTCCATGGACGCCTTTCACGCGGCGCTCGCGATCTGGCATGGGATGGACGCCCTCCTCACCTGGGACCAGAAGCATCTGGCGAACCCGCGGAAAACCTGGAGGATGGAACTCGTCGCGCGGCGCTGGTCGAGTCAGCTGCCGCGCTTCGTCACACCCAAGTCGTGGTCGAGTCCATGCCCATGAAGAAGAAGGCCGCACGCAGGCGCCGAAGCACGCGTATCGTCGATACTCCGATCGTCGCCGAGGTCCGGCGCATTCGCCGTGAGATCATGAAGGAGTTCGGAAACGACCTCGGACGCTTCGCAGCGCACATCCGAAAGATGGACGGAGCGCGACGCGGGAAACCGAAGGGGCCCGGCCCGAAGCGTTCCGGACGCTGATCCGCCCTCTGGAAGGCGGGCCTGCGGGCGGGAGGCGGCTTCCCGCGCTGCTCGTCTTCGCCGGGTGCAGCGCTCGCCGAGCCCCCAGGCTTGAGCCCCGCCGCCCTCTCCCGCTACACTGCGCCGTTCCCGCGGGCCCGTTGCGCCGCGGAGGATCCCCTCGGCCGGTCACGCGCTCCCTCATGGAACTCTCCCTGCCCCAACGCCTGCAGAAGTCCGTCTCCGGCTCCTTCCACAAGACCGCGTTGCTCCAGAAGCGCGTGCGCGAGCTCATCCGCGGCGCGGCGCCCCTGGTCGAGACGCGCGAAGTGAACCCGATCAAGATCGCGTTCCTCGAGATGGAGCGCGGCCTCATCGAGCTCATCCCCGACGAGGAATCGCAGGCCCAGCTCTGAGGCCGCGATCGACGCGCGCGTGAGCGCGAACCCGCATCGGCCCGAGGTCGCGCAGCGCGTCGAGGACCGCCTCGCGCGGCGCGGCGGCGTGGTCGAGCTCCTGCGCGCGCCCGCCTGCCTCTTCGAGCTCGCCGTTCGCGCGCGTCGAACGGCCTACGACCGCGGATGGCTCGCCGGGACGAAGCTCCCGGTGCCGGTCGTGTGCGTCGGCAACCTGACGACCGGCGGCACGGGCAAGACGCCGCTCGTCGCGTGGGTCGTGCGCGAGCTGGTCGCGCGCGGTTTTCGTCCAGGGATCCTGTCGCGCGGTTACGGCGCCAAGCCGGGCGAGAAGAACGACGAGGCGCTGCTGCTCGAGCGCCTGTGTCCGAACGTCGCGCACGTCCAGGACAAGGAGCGCGCGCGCGGCGGAGCGCGGCTCGTCGAGCTCGGCTGCGACGCGATCGGGCTCGACGACGGCTTTCAGCATCGCAAGCTCGCGCGCGACCTCGACCTCGTGCTCGTCGACGCGACGCGGCCGTGGGGGCTCGCGGCGGACGAACGCGGACGCGCGGTGCAGGCCCTCCTGCCGCGCGGGCTCCTGCGCGAACCGCCGAGCTCGCTCGCGCGCGCGCACGCGCTCGTGATCACGCGCTGCGATGCGGTCACGCAGGCGGAGCTCGCGCGCCTCCAGCTCGAACTCCCCCGCCACGCTCCCGGCCGCGGCGTCGCGCACGCGCGGCACGCGCCGCGGGCTTGGGTGGACGAGCGCGGCACGCGGAGCGAGCTCGAAGCGCTGCGCGGTGCCTGCGTCGACCTC
>JACRIO010000228.1 GCA_016220035.1 Planctomycetota bacterium
GAGACGCCGAGGGTGAGCTGGGTCGAGATCGCGGAGTCTGAATTCGTCCAGGATCGGAACGCGGACGGCGTCTTCGGAGCGCATGCGCTCTTCCGCGACGAAGTGCGCCCACGCAAGCTCGTACCCCGCGCGATCGACGAGCAGGATCGTCTCGGCGTCGTGCGAACGAAGTCAGCCCGCGGGCTCGAGCAGAGGAAGGCGGCCGAGTCTCACCGCTTCGCGCGCTCCGGTTCGAGGAGCGGCGACCTCGGCGCGGTCGTGAGCTCCGCGGGGAGCGGCGGATCCGACAGCGTCTCGAGGAACGCGACGAGGTCCGCCTGCTGCTCTTCCGTCAAGTTCAACGCGCGGATCACCGTCTCGCCGTGGTGTCCGACCGGCACCGTGCCCTCGAGCGTCGAGTAGTAGTGCAGGACGTCCTTCAGCGCCGCGAACTGCCCCTGGTGCATGTAGGGCGCCGTGCGCGCGACGTTGCGCAAGGACGGTGTCCTGAACGTCGCCCAGCTCTCCGGCGGCTGCGCGAGCGCGCCGATCCGCTGCGCGCGTTCGCCCTCGCGGTCGTCGCTGAACGCGCCGTGCGCGTTGAAAGGATCGTTGCGCAGCCGCTCGATGCCGAGGAAGCGGCCGGGGTCCTTCGGCGGCGTCTTGTCGAGCGCCGGCACGCCGATGTTGTGGAACTCGCCGTCGGTGAAGAACGGTCCGCCGTGGCAGCTCCGGCAACCGGCCTGGCCGAGGAACAACGCGAGCCCGCGCTGCGCCGTCTCGGGGTACTCCGCTTCGGCCGCGGCGTCGTCCTTCTTCAACGCGTCGAGGTAGCGGTCGAACGGCGAGCCGCGCGACGTGAGCCGGCGCTCGTACGCAGCGATCGCCTTGCCCGCGTTCGCGGCGAGCGTGTCGATCGCGCGCCGGTCCTGCGCGTCCATCGCGAGCCACGCCTTCGCCGCGGCCGAGGGTTCGCGCGCGCCCTCGTCGCCGGGCGCCCACGGATCGGGCTTCGCGTGCGGCGGAAAGCGGCGCGCGTCGGCTGCGTCCGGCGGCGGGCCGAAGAGCGCCGTGTACGCCGCGTTCACGCGCGCGTCGGTCGCGACGAGGCGCGCGAGACCGACGCGGCTCCCGCCCATCTCGTCGTCGTTCTCGAGCGGCCCGACGGCCTGGCTCCACAGCGAATCCGCGCGCCCGTCCCAGAAGAGCCAGCGCGCGTGCGCGGCGTCGAGCGCGGTCGGCGCGTTGCGCCCCGCGCGACCGACGCCCTCGGAGAGCGACTTGCCGTCGGCGAACGCGAGTGCGGGGTCGTGGCACGTCGCGCACGACACCTTGCCGGTGCTCGAGAGGCGCGTGTCGAAGAAGAGGAACTGCCCGAGGCGCGCCGCACGCGGGTCGTCCGCGACGCGGTTCGTCGGATCGGGCGGCGGAGCGTCGGGGCGCGTGAGCTTGACGGCGCGCGAGCGCGTCAGCGGTCCGAGGCGCTCGCGTTCCTGCGTAGCGGTCGCGGCGAGGAGCAGCGCGGCGAGCGCTCCGACGGCGCAGGGGATCGCGGCGCGCCTCATTCGAGCTCGATCCCCGCCTGCGCGCGCTCCGTGCGGGCGCCGCGCGCGACGTCGAACGCGAGCTCCCACCGGCCGATCATGTGGAAGCGCAGGCCCTCCGCGTGCCAACCGCCGTCCGCGCGGCGGCTCACGCGTGCGAACGCGGCCATGCCGTGGCCGTGCTGCGGCATGCCCGCGTCGACGTCGACCGCTACGTCCGTGAGCGGACGCTCGGGCGAGCGTGCGTCGAAGACCCAGGCGTCGACGGAGAACGTCTCGCCCTCGACGACGGGGTCGAGCGACGCGCGCCAGAAGACGCGGTACGTGCCGAGCGCGGAGTCGAGCGCGTGCGCGCCTTCCCACGCGGGCGTCGAGGCTTCGGGAACGGCGGAGCGCGGCTCCGCGGCGCGCACGGGGTTCGCGGAGCGGCGCGGACCCGCGCACGCGAGGAACGCGAGGACGAGCAGCGCGGTGGACGGCTTCGCGACGCGCACGGTTCAGTCCTTCCCCGTGGTGGGCACGGCAGCCTTGCGCGGCGGCGCGACGTAGAGCCGCGCCCCGAACGCGGCGACGCACGCGCCGCTCGCGTCGAACACCTGGCCGCGGTGGTTGCCGTGGTCGAGCACGACGCGCCGACCCTGCGGGTCGAACGCGACGCCGCGCGGCGCCCAGAACTCGCCGCGCGCGAGGCCCTCGCGGCCCGCTGCGCCGAGGAACGCGCCGCGCGCGTCGACGTGCACGACGCGGTTGCGTGCCGCGTCGCTGATCCACAGGCTCCCGTCGGACGCGCACGCGATGCCGGCGGGCCGGACGAACGCGCTCTCGCCGTCGCCGTGCTCGCCGAACGCGCGCAGGCACTTCCCCGCGCGGTCGAACACGAACACGCGCGCCGCCAGCGCGTCGAGCACATACAGCTCGCTCCCGTCCGCGTTCACGGCGAGATCGACGGGCGCGCGCGCGCTGCGCAGCGAACGCGCCGCGCGCTCCTTCGGATCCTCGATCGGGAACACGCGCACGAGCTCGAAACGCGGCGTGAGCTCGAGCACGCGCATCCCGAACGCGTCGAGGACGAACAACGCGCCGTCCGTCGCGCACTCGAGCGCGACGGGCTCGACGAACCCGCCGAGGCGCGCGTCCTCCTTCGCGAGGCGCGCGAGGTCGAGCGCCTGCGCGAACCGCGCGAGGGCCGGGTCGTACTTGAGCGGCGCTCCCGCGGGCCGATCGACGCGGTAGTCGACGAGGCGCGCGGCGCCCGCGTCGGCGACGTAGGCGTGCTCCGCCTTCGGGTCGAGCTCGATCGCTTCCGGCCGCACGAACTGCGCGATGCGCGTCCCGAAGCCGCCGGAGCGGGTGATCTCGGCCGGCTCCGCGAGCGTCGTGTCGTGCAGCACGAACCCCGGCGCCGAGGGCTCGACCGTCGCGAAGAGCACGCCCGCCGCGTCGATCGCGCCGCCGAAGTGCGACGCGGTGTTGCGCTCCTGGCTCTGTTGCGCGGCGACGTCGTTGGCGGAGCTCGGCCCGAAGAGCTGCGCGCGGTGCTCGAAGGCTTCGACGACGAGGATGCGCGCTCCATCGGGCGCGAGCGCGATGGCGCTCGGGTAGTGCAGCTTGCCCGCGCCTTCGTGCGGCAGGAGCGCGTGCAGCCCGAAGCCGCCGGCGTGCTTCCCGCCGAGGTCGAACGCCTCGACGCGGTGGTTGTCGCGGTCGGCGACGTGCACGCGGCCGCCGACGACCTTCACTCCGGTGGGGGACGCGAGCTGGCCCGGGAACGGCCCGAAGACGCCCCACTCGGCGAGCGGGCGGCCGACCGGGTCGAGCTTCTGGATCCGGTGGTTGTCCGTGTCCGCGACGTAGAGTCGGCCCTCGGCGTCCACGGCGAGGTCGTGCGGGAAGCGATATTCGCCGCGCGCGCAGCCGAAGCCGCCGACGTCGCGCTCGTAACGGCCCGCGCGGTCGAAGATCTGCACGCGATGATTGCGCGTGTCGGCGACGTAGAGCCGCTGCGCGTCCACCGCGACACCGTTGGGAGAGTGGAACTCGCTCGGCCCGCTCCCGCGCACGCCGATCACGCGCACGAAGGCGCCGTCGAGACGGAAGACGCTGATCCGGTCGTTGCCGGTGTCCGCGACGTAGAGCTCGCCGTCGTCCGCGAGCGCGAGTCCGGTCGGCGCGAGCAGTTCCCCCGGCGCCGTCCCGCGCTTCCCGATCGCGCGCACGCGGTGGCGCTCGGCGTCGAAGACCGTGACCTGGTCCGCGAAGGCCTCGCTGATGCAGACGGCGCCGCCCTGCGCGAAGACCGCCGCCGCGGGCCCCGCGAGGTCGGCGTACTCAGAGACGAACCCGCCGAGCTGAACGTCGCCGGCGGCGCACGCGGCGCTCGCGAGGAGGAGGGAGAGCATCGCGGCCACCCTAACCGAGCCTCGGCGGGACGGACAACCGGCACGAGCGCGCAGGAGCGTCAGCGGTCGTGCGCAGAGTCCTCTGCGCGATCTCCGTCGCAGGCTGCCCCCGAGCTCGACGCACGCTGCGTCTCGCGAGCGCACACCTGTTGAACGCGTCTACGCGCCGACCCTGGGGGATCCGCGAGCAGGACGGGGGCTTTGACGTCCCTCCTGAGCGCGCCTAGCATGCAGTCGTGGACTACCTGAAGCTGATCACGATCGAGCCTGGGAAGCGTGGTGGCAAGCCGTGCATTCGAGGCCTGCGCATCACGGTGTACGACGTGCTCGAGTACCTGGCCTCGGGCATGACGATCGCGGAGATCCTCGAGGACTTTCCGGATCTCACCGAAGAAGACGTTCGAGCTTGCCTTGCTTTTGCCGCTGACCGTGAGCGTCGACTGATGATCATTCCGGCGTGAGGTTTCTGCTCGACAACAACCTCTCGCCACGACTCCTGGGGTCATTGTCGCAACGCTATCCAGGGTCGAGTCACGTGCGCGACTTCAGTCTCGCGCGCGCCGACGATGCCGTGATCTGGAGCCTGGCCAAGGAACGGGGTTTCACGATCCTCTCGAAGGACGCGGACTTCCATCAGCTCAGCCTGCTGTTCGGTGCTCCACCCAAAGTGGTCTGGCTGCGCGTCGGCAACCGCTCGACGAACCAGATCCTCGCCGTGATCGAGTCCCGGGGAAGCGAGCTCCTCGCTTTCGAGTCCGACGAGAACGCGGCCTTCTTCGCCCTCTCCTGAACGACCGTCGCCGCACCGCTTCGTTCTCGCCCGCGGTGCAGTGAGCGGTCGGTGGACGCGCGCTCACCCCGCGCTGCGCGACGGGCGCGGCAGGCGCAGGTGGAAGACGGTGCGGTCGAGCTCGCCCTCGGCCAGGACCTCGCCCGCGTCGTTCTGCAGCGCGACGCGCCAGGGAAGCTCGTCGACGGAGCGCCAGCCAAGGCGTTCGAGCTCCTTCTGCACGACGCGCAGCTCGCGCTGGTGGTTGGCGTACTCGGCCCACAGGACGTCGAGCTCGCGCCGGCGGCGGGCCTTCTGCGGCCCGAAGGCCTCGATGCGCTCCTTCAGGGCCTCGGCGGCGCGCGTGCGCTCGCGGACCTCGGTCGCGATCGAAACGAGCAGGGGGAGCATGCGGCGGACGGGTTCGGCGGTGCGGATCTGGGTCTTCATGGGGGCTTCTCCTTCCGGGAGCGGGTGTGGGGGCGCGAGCACCCTCCTTGCCGGGCCTCGGCGCCGCCTTACCGATTTGCACCCGCGAACCCGTGCGCGGAAGGATTTCCGCCGAATCTCGGGCCGTTCCCCGCGCGCGGCCGGGTTCCTCGGTTCACCTCCGGGAGGCCGGCCTGCCCCGCGGTCAGGGCTCGGGGGCTTCGAGCAGCGCCTTCGCGGCCCGCTCGAGTGGTTCCAGCCGGCCTGTCACCACCGTCCAGACGATGGCGTGATCCACGCGCGAGTAGCCGTGGATGAGGATGTTGCGGAAGGAGATGGCGGCGCGGTGATCGGGGAGCGCAGAAGCCACCTCGGGCTCGCGTTTGTGCAGGAGGTTCAGCGCCTCGCCGATGATCTCGAGCTTGCGCTCGACCGCGGAGCGGAGCAGCTCGTCCTCCTTGTATTGCTCGAAGGTGCGACCATGGACGAAGGTCCGGATCGACTGGATCGAGCGCACGACATCGTGCAGGAGACTCTTCGACTCAGGCTGCATAGAGGAGTGTTCGATCGCGTTCGATCGCCACCAGGAAGTACGGGTTGTCGACCGCGCTCGTCATCACGAGGTCCACGCGTCGGAGCAGCCGATCCTCGAGGCCGTGCAGGAGGCCGAAGTAGCGATCGGGCGCTGTGCTCACCGGTCCCGGCTGGAACTCGACGAGAAAATCCACGTCGCTCGCGCGCTCGTCGAAGTCGTCCCGTGCCGCCGAACCAAAGAGCTCGAGGCGACGCACGCCGAACCGGCGACAGAGTTCCTGGATGGCGGCGCGCTGGCTCTCGATGCTGGGATGCACCACGCGCGCATCGTCCCTGGCGCCAGCGCAGTTGTCCAGCGACAGGGACGCGCATGAGCGCGCCCTTCACGACCTCGCGCTGTCGCTCCCGTGCTGGCGCGGCGGGACGACCGGCGCCGACCAACGTTCGACCTGTTCGAGCAGCGCGCGTTCGACGCGGCGGAAGCGTTCGATCGCTTCGCGCTCCTCGGGGGCGAGGGCGTCGCCGCTCCCCGCATGGACCCGCACCATGGTCGTTCCGTGCTCGTCGCGAATGCGCAGGTGCAGCACCCTTCGCTGCTCCGGGTCCATGCGTCCGATGCGCGCTGGGAGCGCGTGTGCGTGCTCGCGCTCGACGACCGCGTGCAGCGCGGCCATGTCCTCCGGCGCGAGGTGGAGGTCGTACTCGCGGCCGTCCCGGTCGGTCGCCGTGCCGCGGCCGTCGGAGCGGATGCTGAGGCCCTCGCGCGCGCGCCAGCCCTCGTCGAGGGCGAGCGAGTACGCGGCGCCGCGCAACGCGCTCCAGCGCTCGATGCACGCATGCACTTCGCTCCGGAGCGCGAGGCGAGCGGAGGCGTTCGCCGCGGTGCGGCGTTTCGAGAGCGGCAGGTCCTCCGGGAGCTCGACGGCGCGCGCGTCGAACTCGATGCACGGGAGGCCGCGCGTCTCGATGAGCGGGAAGGGGCCGTCGCGGAGCACGTACGGTGCGCTCCCGGCGAGCAGCGCATCGAGCTTCGGCACGGGCGGCGGGAAGTCCCAGTCGCGCCAGGGGTCGATGGCGAGCAGCCACAGGAGCACCGTGGGCCCCGGGCGCAGGTCCGCGCGGCGCCATTCGTCGCCGCGAAGCCGAACGAAGAGGCGCGGCTCGTCCTCGGGCGCGATCAGCGCGCGCGTCACGGCGAGCTCGAGCACGCGGTCGAACACGCTGCCGAGCTCGTGCGCGCGCTCGATGCGCGCCTCGACGACGCGGTCGGAGCCGGCGAGGAGCTCGAAGAACCGTGTCTGCGACCGCGCGAGCGTCGCGAGCGCGACGACGACCGCGAACCCTTCGGCGAGTCGAGCGAACGGAGCGCGAGGTCGCATGCGCGCTCCCTAGCGCCGCCCGCATCGCGGGTCACAAGGGGCTCGACCGTTCCGCCGGCTTGCGGCCGATGCGCGCGAAGAGCGGCCAGACCGCGCGCTTCCGATCCGCCGGATCGGGCCACAGCGGCGCGAGGCGCGCCTCGAACTCGGGCAGCGGGTCGCGGCCTTCCACCGCGCGTGCGCGGCCCACGGCGGACCAGGTGCCGACGTAACCGACGAATGCGGCGCGGTCGAGCTCGGCCTCGATGGCCCAGTCGCCGAACGGGAGCTCCTCGAACGGAAACGGGAGCTCGCGGTAGCGCGTCTCGACGTGCCGGCGTCCCGCGGGCCAGTAGCGGCCGACGCGCTCGGTGTAGAGCCACTCCGTGACCGCGTCGATCGCCGGCGTCACGTGGACGAGGTCGTAGCTCCACGCCGCGAGCACGCCGCCGGGTTTCAGCACGCGCCGCACCTCTGCGTGGAAGCGCGCGTGGTCGAACCAGTGGATCGCGGCGGCGACCGTGACGAGGTCGACGGAAGCGTCGGCGAGGCCCGAGTTCTCGGCGGTCGCGCGGTGGTACTCGACCTTCGCGAGCGGCGCGGCGTGCGCGAGCTGCTCCGCGCTCGCGTCGGTTGCGACGACGCGCCCGAAGTGCTCCGCGAGGAGCCGCGCTGCTTGTCCGTTGCCCGTGCCCGCGTCCCACGCGAGCCGGCGTTCGGGCGCGAGGCTCGCGATCCATGCGACGAGCGCGGGCGGCTACTGCGGGCGGTAGACCGCGTAGGCCGGCGAAAGGCGCGAGAAATGGTCGGCGAAGGCGCTCATCGGCCGCGAGCGTAGCGCCCTCCGTGCACGCACGGCCTCCCGTTCCGCTCTTCGTTGCGAAGCCGGAGCCGTGAACGAGAGTTTGCGTTTCCGGGGTCGCGTTCCGCCTGCTGCATGGTGCGAACTCGCCCGAGGGCGCCGATTCCCCACTTCGCGCCCCGGCGTCGGAAGAAACTCCGGGAATCCTAGGCAACCGTTCGAACCCGCGAGCGTCGTGCGGACGAGCCGGGGAGAGCGACGAGCGTCGCGGAGTTCCACCGGCGACGTTCGGAATGCGCACGGTCGGAGCCTGGGCCTCGGCCGTGCGCGCGGGAGGTGCGAGCATGGACAAGGGTGAGATCGTCCGTCTGTTCCGGTCCTTCGAGGCGCTCGTTCACGAGGTGGACGAGCTCGAGATCTGGTTCGCGAGGGATCTGCAGCGCCTGCTCGGGTACGAGCGCTGGGAGAACTTCGAGGCGGTGCTCGAGCGCGGCAAGGAGGCGGCGCGGCAGATGGGGTGGCGCACGGGGGACCATTTTCGTGACGCCACGAAAATGGTCCCCCGGGGATCCGGTGCGCACCGCGAAGTGGAGGACGTGATGCTCACGCGCTACGCGTGTTACCTGCTCGCGCAGAACGGCGACCCGCGCAAGGTCGAGGTGGCGTTCGCCCAGACCTACTTCGCGATGCAGACGCGCAAGCAGGAGCTGGTCGAGCAGCGGTTGTCGGAGCACGAGCGGCTGCGCGCGCGGGCGCAACTCGCGGCGAGCGAGAAGGACCTCTCCGCGGTGATCTACGAGCGGACGGAGGACGAGGCGAGCTTCGCGCGCATCCGCAGCACGGGCGATGCGGCGCTGTTCGGCGGCCGGACGACGCAGCAGATGAAGCGCAAGCTCGGTGTGCCCGGCGCGCGGCCGCTCGCGGACTTCCTGCCGACGATCACCGTCAAGGCCAAGGACCTCGCGAACGAAATGACGACGCTGCACGTGCGCGTGCGCGCTCTCGAGGACGAGCCGTCGATCGCGCGCGAGCACGCGAGCAACAACCGCGAGCTGCGCGCCGCGCTCGGGAAGCGCGGGATCCGGCCGGAAGACTTACCCGCGGAGGAGGACGTGAGGAAGCTCGAGCGGCGGCTGCAATCCGAAGTCGAGCGCCTGCCGCGGGAGAGCACGCGCAGGAAGGAGGAGTGAGGTCGGAGCGGGCGCTTCGAGCGCCCGCGACGGACGCGGTGGGACCATTTTCGTGGCGCCACGGAAATGGTCCCACCTGTACTTTCATTAGTGAACGATCAGCGGAGCTCGACGCGGGCCATCGTCCGCGTGCGCGGCCCATGGCGTCACAGGCCAGGACGATCGACCATCTCCGCCAGAAAGCGCGCGGGGCCGGATCCGCGATCCGACCCCGCGCGCTCGTCGCTTCGCGCCCGCCGCGTCACGGCCCGACCGTGAACCACAACGCGTCGGACAGGACCGCGCGCGTCGCCAACTTCGGATCGCGGATCCACGCTTGCGCCCACACCGTCTCCGTGCCGAACCACGCGCCGCGCGCGAGGCCGGCGGGCGTGTGGGCGAACTGGTTCCAGTCCACGGAGATGGCGCCGTCGCACACGCCCGGCGTGCCGCCGGTCGACGCGAGGCGCGTGCGCTGGACGGGTTCGTTCACGCACCAGGTGCCCGCGTCCGGGTCGAACGGCACCGCTGCGGGGCCGGTGAAGCCGAAGAAGATCATCCCCAAGCGTCCGCCCTCGACGCCGTCGACGCGCACCTCGAAGCCCGCACCGGCGGCGGCGCTGGGGACGCCGAGGCCCGCGATCCGACCCGTGCAGCCCGTCGCGCCGACGCCCGCGGCGCAGTACGTCGCGATCGTCGGCACGAAGGCACCGAGGTCGCGCACGAAGACGTCCGTCTGCAGGTTCACGTCGCCGATCACGAGGTCCTCGGCGCCTGAGTAGAACGCGACGCGCCGGCCGTCGCTCGACAACGTGCCCTGCGCGCTGAAGCTGCTCGACGGCGCTCCGTTCCAGCAGCGGCTCACGAGCTCCGTCGTGCCGATCTGGAGGTCGCGCACGTACACGTCGAGGTGCGCGCCGGTGACGCCGGGCACGAGGTCGCTGGCCCAGCCGTCGAAGGCGACGCGCCGTCCGTCGCCGGAGAGCGCGGGCCGGTCGCACGCGCCGTTCGCGGGCGTGCCGTCCGTGGCGACGCTCGCGCGCACCGTCGTGTCCAGCAGGAGATCGCGCACGTACACGTCGGCCGGACCGAGCGCCGGCTCGGGGACGAGGTTCGTGGCGAAGCTCTGGAACGCAACGAAGCGCCCGTCCGCCGACAGCGCGGCGTGCTGGCTCGTCGCATCGCCCTGCGTGCCGTTCACGCCGCGGCTCGCGAGCACGGTCGTGCCGAGCACGAGGTCGCGCACGAAGACGTCGGCGGCGCCGTTCTCGTCGTTGGGCACGAGGTTCGGCGCCGCGCTCGTGAAGCAGACGAAGCGCCCGTCGGCCGAAAGGCCCTCGGCTTCGCTGGGACCGAGCGCTTGCGCGCCGTCGAAGGCGAGGCTCGCGCGCCGCGTCGTGTTCAGGAGGAGGTCGCGGACGAAAACGTCGGTCGCCGCGTTGTCGTCGTCACCGACGAGGTCGTCCGACGCGCCCGTGAAGGCGACGTAGCGGCCGTCGGCGCTGATCGCGGGGGCGGAGCTCGCCGCGTGGCCCTGCCCTTGGTTCCACGCTCGGCTCGCGAGCACGACCGCGCCCGTCGCGCGGTCGAAGACGAACACGTCCTCCTTGCCGTTCGTGTCGCCCGTCACGAGATCGTTGGCGAAGCTCTCGAACGCGACGTAGCGTCCGTCGGCCGAGATCGCCGGCGCGCGGCTCTGGTTCGCGCCCGAGCGGCCCGCCGGCGTGCGGCTGACGAGGAGCGTCGTCCCCATCGCCATGTCGTGCAGGAAGACGTCGCGCCGCGCGTTCGAGTCCAGCGCGTCGAAGCCGTCGGCGAGCGAGTCGAAGGCGATCCAACGCCCGTCCGCGGAGAGCGCGGCGTTCTGGCTGGGCCCGTTCGCGGGGGCGCCGTCGAGAGCGACGCTCGCGCGCAGCGTCGTGCCCACTTGAGCGGACGCGACCGCGGCGACGAGCCCGACCGCGGCAGCGGTGTTCGCGGTCGAGCGCCGAACGAGCTCCTGCAGCTCCTGGAGAGTCCACGTCCTCATGTTCCCGGCACCTCCTGCCGAGCTCACGTCGCCCTCGGGGCGCCGAACCTTCGGGGCTCGGAGGCGGCGCGCACTGCGGCCCACTTCGACTACGCGCGACGCTACGCCTCGGTCGAGGCGCGCGCATGCGGCGGAGTGGGCAGGCAGGTCGGATCGACGCGGCAGAGTGCGCTCCGCGGCGGGCCGATGGAGGTAGGCACTGCCGCCGGATCGCCCTCGGTCGAACCTCCGCGATCGGCGCGGTCGTGCTCCGGCCCGAACCGCGGGCGAAGTCGTTCGATCACCGCGCGGCTGCACGCCGCCGGCCGGTTCATGGAACCTGCGCGTTCGGGATCAGCACCATCGAGAACGACCGGATCCGCGCCGTGCACTTGGGTCCCCAGGCGAACACATAGGGCTCGAGCGTGTCGCCCGCGGCTGCGTCGACGCGGATGGACTGAGCCTCGAAGGTCGCTCCCGCTCTCAGGGGCTTGCAGACGTTGGCTTTCTCCACGCCCCGCGGGCCGCGCACGATGCAGCCGAACGTACCGGTCCCCTTCAGGGCGACGTCGACGGAGAGGCGCGCCGTGCCGCCCGAAGGGAAGCGGCACACGCTGGGCTCGTAGACGTACCCCGGTCCGGTGAGCTGGAGCACCGCGCCGTCGCGCTCGAC
>JACRIO010000025.1 GCA_016220035.1 Planctomycetota bacterium
CGGCCGCGGCGTGTGCTCGGCGAGCTGCACGGCGGCCTGGATCTCGGCCGTCGCCTCGTCGGTGTACTGCGCGCGCACGTCCTCGTTCCAGAGCTTCTTCTTCGCGAGGAACTTCTCGAAGCGCAGCACCGGGTCCTTCTTCTCCCACTCGGCGAATTGCTCCTTCGGCACGTAGCGCGTGGGATCGTCCGAGGTCGAGTGGCCAGCCATGCGGAACGTGAAGGCCTCGATCAACGACGGCCCACCGCCCTTGCGCGCGCGCTCGACGGCTTCGAGCACCGCCTTGCGCACCGCGAGCAGGTCGTTGCCGTCGACGAGGACGCCCGGCATGCCGTACGCCTTCGCCTTGATCGCGTAGCTCTCGCTCGCGGTCTGGCCCGAGCTCGGACACGAGATCGCCCACTGGTTGTTCTGGCACAGAAAGACGACCGGCGCCTTCCACACGGCGGCGAAATTCATCCCCGAGTGGAACCCGAGGCTCGACGTGCCGCCGTCGCCGAAGCTCGTGAGCGCGACGGTTTTCTCGCCGCGCAACTTCATCGCGTACGCCGCGCCGACGGCCTGCGGCAAGTGCGTGCCGATCGGCGAGCTGATCGAGACGAACCTGATGGGCTTCTCGAAGCTGAAGTGCACGGGCATCTGCCGGCCCTTCGCGCTGTCGAGCGCGTTGCCGAACATGTTGTGCATCATCTCCGCCATCGGAACGCCGTGGTACAGCGCCATCCCGAAGTCGCGGTAGCTCGGGAAGAGCCAATCGGTCTTCTGCACCGCGCTCGCCGCGCCGATCTGCGTCGCCTCGACGCCCTTGTTCGGGATCGAGAAGCCGATGCGGCCCGAACGCTGGAGCTTCATGCACGTGTCGTCGAACACGCGCGTGCGCAGCATCGTGCGGTAGCAGTGGAGGAGCTCGTCGTTCGTCATCCCGACGTCGTGGCCGTTCACGCCGCCGTCGGGCTCGATGACCGTGAGGAGTTGGGTGGCTGCCATGGTGTTTCAATTCGACCGAGGGAGCGCGCTCGCGGCGCGCCGCTCGCGCACGAGCCGCGCGGCGAAGAACTCGCCCGCCTTGTAGGAGGAGCGCACGAGCGGGCCCGACGCCACGTAGAGAAAGCCCAGCTCGAGGCCGAGGCGCTGGTACGCGTCGAAACGTTCGGGCGTCACGTACTCGCGCACGGGAGCGTGCTTCAGGGTCGGGCGCAGGTACTGACCGAGCGTCAGGAACTCGACGCCGGCGCCGCGCAGGAGCTGCATCGACTCGACGACCTCGTCGTGCGTCTCGCCGAGGCCGAGCATGATCGACGACTTCGTGAAGACGCGCGCATCGAGCTCCTTCGCGCCTTTCAACGTCGCGAGCGAGCGCTCGAACGAACAGCGCGGGTCGCGGATCTTGCGCTGGAGGCGCGCCACGACTTCGACGTTGTGCCCGAGGACGTCGGGCCGCGCCGCCATGAGCGTCGCGAGGTCCGCGCCCTGGTAGTCGGGGATCAACGTCTCGACGATCGTCTTCGGGGCCTGCGCGCGGATCTCACGGATGCACTCGGCGTAGTGCGCCGAACCGCCGTCCGCGAGGTCGTCGCGGTCGACGCTCGTGATCACCACGTACGCGAGGCTCATCGCGGCGACGGCCTCGCCCACGCCGCGCGGCTCGTCGGTGTCGGGCGGCGCGGCGCGATCGACGGTCTTCACGGCACAGAAGCGGCAACGGCGCGTGCACTCGTCGCCGAGCACCATCAACGTCATCGTCGCGTGCTCGCCCTTCCAGCACTCGCCGATGTTCGGACAGCGCGCGGACTCGCAGACGGTGTGGAGCTTCCGCTCGCGCGCGAGCCCCTTGAGCTTGCCGTACGCCTCGCCGCCGGGCAGCGGCACCTTGAGCCATGCCGGCTTCTTCATGCGCGCCTTCGTCCACGGGACAGCGCGCTCCCCCGCCGTTTCCGGCGACGGCGCGGCAGCGTTCGAGAGGGGTGCGTCGAGGGGGTCCACGTGGACTTCGCGGGGCAGGTCGAAGGCCGGCTAGGATAGCAATCGAAGGCAGCTCCGTCCGGCCCCCGCGCGGGCGTGAAGGCCGTGGAATCGAACGAACTCGGCCTGGAATCGCGAAGGGGCACCGGGCTGGGATCCGCGCGCGGCGTTTCGCATGATCAGGGTCCGCGATGAGCCCCGAGTACGCCTACCGCTGGAAGCCCATCGAGCCGCCCTCGGACGTGCGGGCACTCGCGATCCCCGAACTCCGCGCGTTCGAGAAGCAGTGGCAGCGCCAGAGGGAACGGCTCGAGCAGTCGAAGGCCTTGGCGCGGTTCTGGGAGCACCTCGCGCGCCGTTGGAGCATCGAGACCGGCATCATCGAACGCGTCTACGACTTGAGCCTGGGCGCGACGGAGACGCTCGTCGAGCAGGGCTTCCTCGCGAACTTGATCCAGCACGGCGACAGCGACACCGACCCTGAGCGGCTGATCGCGATCCTGAACGACCACCGCGACGGCCTTCGCATGGTCATGGACCTCATCGGGGGCACGCGCGAATTCACGACGGGTTGGATCAAGGAGCTCCATGTGCTCCTCTGCCGCCACCAGAACTCCGTCACCGCGCGCGAGCAGGGCGGGCTCGGTCGCTTGGTCGAGGTTCGGTTCGAGCACGGCGTCTACAAGAAGCTCCCGAACAGCCCGACGCTCGAGGACGGCCGGATCCACGAGTACTGCCCGCCCGAGCATGTCGCGTCGGAGATGGATCGGATGATGTCCATCTACCGCGACCTCCCGGGCGAGTTGCCCGAGGTGCGCTCGGCGTGGGTGCACCACGCCTTCACGCAGATTCACCCGTTCCAGGACGGCAACGGCCGGGTCGCGCGCTCGCTCGCGAGTGTCGACTTCATTCGTTCCGGCCTGTTCCCGCTCGTCGTGGATCGGTCGCAGCGCGATACGAACTACATGCCGGCCCTGCGCGCGGCGGACGCCGGGGACCTGCGCCCACTCACGCAGTTCTTCGCCGAGTGCCAGCAGCAGGCGATCTTCCGCGCGCTCTCGCACGCGGAGGACGTCCTCGAGCGCACGACGCGGCGCGCGACGATCTTCGAGGCCGCCCAACGCAAGCGCGAGCACCGCTCGAAGACGGACGCGGAGACCCGTTCGATGATGCGCGCGCGACTCCACGCGCTCGCCGCGTCCGCGCTGGAGGAGCTCCGCAAGGTCGGCAAGGAGGCGGAATCCCGACTGCGTGGTGTGAAGAGCGACACGCAGACCTCGGATGCGTCGAACCAGCACTACTGGCGCCAGCAGATCGTCGACATGGCGAAGCGCAGGAAGTACTGGGTCGACTTCGGTGAGGAGCGTTGCTGGGCGCGCCTTCAACTGCGCGACGGCGGGATCACGGACCTCGTGATCGTGATGCATTTCGTCGGCAACCCGTCGCCGGGGACGTGCCTCGCGGCGGCGTTCCTTCAGCATCGAGACAGCACGGCGCAGGAGACGACGACGGGCGAGTTCACACTGCTCCCGCAGGAGCCGCTCCTGCTGGTGCCCGACGAAGACGAGGCGCTGCAGGCGAGCCGCTATGCGCGCTGGCTCGACGAGACGATCGTGGTCGCGCTGACGGAGTGGCAGAAGCGCCTCTGATCATGCGTCGCGCACGCACGCTACGATTCGAAGCGCATGCACGCACGCGATCGCGACACCGAGCTCGGCGGCCGTGAGCGCGCGTTCCCGGCGACGCGCGCGTCGGCGGTGCGCGAGCTCGGCGATCCCGCGCCCGAGCGGCGGCGCGCGGCGCAGGAAGCGCTCGTGCGTGCCTACTGGAAGCCGTGCTACGCGCATGCGCGGTCGACGTGGC
>JACRIO010000231.1 GCA_016220035.1 Planctomycetota bacterium
ACCCCCGTCCTCCTCCACCCGTCGCCGCGCGCGGCCCTCGCGCAGCTCGCGGAGTGGCACCGTCGCAGCCTGTCCGCGCCCGTGATCGGCAACACCGGGAGCTGCGGCAAGAAGACGACGAAAAACGTCCTGGTGGACTTGCTGAAGCAGCGCGCGCGCGTCGTCGGCTCGCCGAACTCCTTCAACAACGACATCGGCGTCCCGCACACGCTCTTCCTCGCCGACCCGTCGACGCAGGCGATCGTCGTGGAGATGGGCACGAACCACCCCGGCGAGATCGCCGCCCTCTGCCGGACGGCGCGTCCGACCGCGGGGATCATCACGTGCGTCGGCGCGGCGCACTTGGAGGGCCTGCACTCGGTCGAAGGCGTCGCGCGCGAGAAGAGCGCGCTCGCCGCGTCGCTGCCCGCGGACGGATTGTGCGTGCTCAACGCCGACTGCCGCTGGACGCCGTACATGAAGAGCATCACCGCCGCGCGCGTGATCACCTTCAGCGTCGACGGCGGCGGCGATCTCGACGCCAAGAACGTCTGGTCCCACTCCGGCGGCACGACTTTCACGCTCGAGGGCCGCGAGATCACGTCGCCCCTGCTCGGGATGCACAACGTGCTCAACCTCGTGGCCGCGATCGCCTGCTGCCGCGGTCTCGGGCTCGTGCTCGACGACGTGCTGCCCGCGATCTCGCGGCTGAAGCCGCCGCATCGCCGCCTCGAACGGCGCGACGTGCGCGGGCTCACGCTCATCGACGACAGCTACAACGCGAACCCCGAGTCGGCGCGCGCGTCGGTGCGCGTGCTCGCCGGAATGCACGGGCACGGACGGCGCGTCCTCGTGCTCGGCGACATGGCGGAGCTCGGCGCGCTCGCCGCGGAGATGCACTTCGACATCGGACTCGAAGCCGCGCGGAGCGGCATCGACCAGGTCGTGCTCGTCGGCGAACTCGTGAAGGCCGCCGCGGCCGGCGCGATGGAAGGCGGGCTCGCCGAGGACCGCATCACGCTCTACCCCGACGTCGACGCCGCGATCCGCGGCCTGCCGTCGAAGCTCGCGCAGGGCGATTGCGTCCTGGTGAAGGGCAGCCGTCGCACGGGGCTCGACCGCTTCGTCACCGCCTACGCGCAAGAACCCGCGCTCGCCGCGCGCGAGGACGCCGCCTGATGTTCCCCGCGCTGTTCGACGAGCTCTTCGGGCTGCCGCTGTTCGGCTACATCTCGTTCCGGATGGCGATGGCCGCGTTGACGGGCTTCGCGCTCGCGCTGTGGTGGGGCCGGCCCGCGATCGCGTGGCTGCGACGCCACAAGGTCGGCGAGGACGTCACGAAGACCGACCAGAAGGAGCTCGCGGTCCTCTCCGAGAAGATGGGGAAGAAGGACACGCCCACGATGGGCGGGAGCTTCCTCGTCGGCTCGTTGATCGCGTCCGTGCTCCTGTGGGGCCGCCTCGACAACCTGCACGTCGTCCTCGCGATCCTCGTGACGGCGGGCTTCGCCGCGGTCGGCTTCGTCGACGACTTCAAGAAGCTCACGATCCCGAAGTGCAAGGGCCTCACGCCGCGCGCGAAGATGATCGGGCTCACGGTCGTCTGCGTTTCCGCGCTGCTCGCGTTCGCGTACTACGCGCACTCGACGGGCCGCACGACGCTGTTCACGCTCTATCCGCCGTTCTTCAAGGACTACGAGTTCTCGTTCGCGGCGCTCGGGCTCTTCGGGGTCCTGTGCTTCATCGCCTTCCAGTGGCTCGTCGTCGTCGGCACGTCGAACGCATGCAACATCACCGACGGCATGGACGGGCTCGCCGCGGGCTGCATGATCATCTCGGGCCTCGCGCTCTCGATCTTCTGCTACATCACCGGCCGTCCCGACTGGACCGCGTACCTGAACCTGCCGCACGTCTCCGCGGCGTCGGAGATGGCGGTCGTCGGCGGCGCCCTGTGCGGATCGTGCCTCGGGTTCCTCTGGTACAACGCGTTCCCCGCGAAGGTGTTCATGGGGGACTCGGGTTCGCTGCCGCTCGGCGGACTGCTCGCGTGGATGGCGATGGTGGCGAAGCAGGAGCTCGTGCTCCCGCTCATCGGCCTCGTCTTCTTCCTCGAGCTCGCCTCGAGCGCGCTCCAGACGCGCTACTTCAAGGCGACCGGCGGCAAGCGCCTCTTCACCTGCGCTCCGATCCACCACGGCCTGCAGCTCAAGGGCGGCATCTTCGCGCCCGCCGCGGCGCCGTGGCACGAAGTCACCGTCGTCGTCCGCGCGTGGATCGTCGCCGCGGTCGGCGCGCTCGCGGCCCTGGCCCTGCTCAAGGTGCGGTGAGATGGCGCGCTTCCAACGGCCCCCCCTCGCGACCGACGGCGCGGCGCTGCCGCGTGAGCAGCAGCTCTCGCTCTTCGAGCGCCTCGGCAATGCCGCGAAGGCGATCGAGACGGAGGACCCGGCGCCGCTCGCGCAGCGCCTCTTCCTGATCGTCCTCGCGCTGCTCGGCCTCGGCCTCGTGATGCAGGTGAACCACGCCGCGACCACGCAGCCGGCCGAGGAATTCTGGGCGCTCTTCTCGAGCCAGATGTTCTTCCGCATCGCGGCGCTCGTCGCGCTCGTCCTCGGCTTCCGCCTGGGACCACAGGGCCTGCGGCAGTACATCCCGGCGCTCACGGTGCTCACGTTCGTGGCGCTCTTGCTGGTCTTCGTGCCCGGCTTCGCCGCCTCGCGGAACGGCGCGCACCGCTGGATCGAGCTCCCGTTCGTCGGCGTCTCGTTCCAGCCGTCCGAGCTCGCGCGCATCGTGATGATCCTGTGGGTCGCCGACCGCTGCATCCGCCTCGGCCCCGACGTGCTCGACATGCGCCGCGGCTTGCTGCCGATGCTCGCCGTCGGATTCCTGTTCTTCTTCACGATCCTGATCGAGACGGACCTCGGCGGCTCGCTCCTCTTCATGGTCTGCTTCGTCTCCACGCTGTGGATGGGCGGCGCGGACTTCGCGAAGATGGCCGGTCCGGTCGCGGGCATCGGCGGGACGGCGGTGCTGCTCGTCGTCACGTGCGTCGGCTACATCCGCCACCGCATGCTCATGTGGTTCGGCTCGGCGACCAACCACCAGGTCGAGCGTTCGGCCGACGCGATCGCGAGCGGCGACTTCTTCGGCGTCGGCCTCGGGCAGGGCCTCTACCGCAACGCCCGCGTGCCGTACCTCGACACGGACTACGTGTTCGCGCTCGTGGGCGAGGAGCTCGGCCTGTTCGGCATGCTCGTGCTGCTCGGCCTCTTCCTGGCGTTCACGTGGACTGCGCTGCGCCTCGTGCTCTCGATCAAGGACCGCTACGCCGCCTTGTGCGCGTTCGGCCTCCTCCTGTCGGTGTGCGTGCAGGCGATGGTGCACATGCAGGTCGTCACGCGCCTCGCACCCCCCAAGGGCATGCCGCTGCCCTTCATCTCGCACGGAGGGACGGCGCTCGTCGTCTCCTCGCTCGCCGTCGGCCTCGCCCTCGGCGCCGCTCGATCCAAGCCCGATGGGCTTCCGCGCTGAAGCACGGCTCCCGCTCTTTCCAGTCCGTCCGCCGATTCCGCCGCGCCGCGCGAGCCGCAGCGCGCGCGAGGCATGCGTCGCGCGCCGCGCGGCGCTCTCCACAACTCACACGCCCCCCGCAAGTCCCGCGGGGAGCACCGCGAAACGTCCGAACCACCCTGGTACCGCCATGCAACAGATCGAACGCTACGGCGTGATCGTCCTCGTCTTCCTCCTCGTCACCATCGTCGCCGTCTCCTTCTGGGGGGACGGGAAGTCGCCCGGTTTCTGGTCGCGCCTGACCGGCAAGTCGAAGAAGGAGGAGGTCGCGAAGGTCGAGCCGCCGGCCGCGACGCCGCCCGCCACGTCGGAACAGGCCCTCGCCGGCGGCGCGCCGCTGAACCCGTCGGCGCCCGTCGACCCGCTCGCGACGCAGCCGCCCGGCCTCGGCGCCGCGTCGCAGACGCCGCCCGTCGGCGGCGGGACGAACCCGCTGCTCGCGACCGGCGCGCCGCCGACGCCCGTGACGCCCGCGAGCTTCGGCGCGCAAGGCAACGGCCTCGGCGTTCCGCCGACGAACGTCGGCGCCGCGCCGATCACGCCCCTGCCGATCCCGCCCGCGCCGAGCCCGCGCGAGTACACGGTGCAGAAGGGCGACAGCCTCGCGCTCATCGCGCGACGCACGCTCGGCAGCGAGCAGCGCTGGAGCGAGATCCAGACGCTCAACCCCGGCGTCACGCCCAAGTCGCTCAAGATCGGGATGAAGCTCCAGCTTCCCGAAGGCGCGACGACGGCCGCCGTCCAGCCGAAGCCCGCCGCGAGCGAACCGAAGGCCGCGTCCGTCGCCGCCAAGTCCGCTTCGAAGAGCGCGAGCGTCGCGAAGAAGACGGAAGCGAAGTCGGGCGCTCACTACACGATCCAGCGCGGCGACACGCTGAACGCGATCGCGGAGCGGAAGCTCGGCAGCAAGGCGCGCGTCAAGGACATCCTCGCGCTCAACCCCGGCCTCGACCCGAAGAAGCTCGTGGTCGGGAAGAGCCTCTTGCTGCCCAGCGGCACGGCGACGGAGAAGCCTCCGCTCGTCGCCGCGGCGGTCACGACCTCCCGCGACTCCGGTCGGGCGCGCGTGCGATGAACCCGCTCCTGCGCTGGAACTTGATCCTCGGGTGCGCCGTGGTGGCGGTGTTGCAACTGCCCCACGACGCCGAGGTGCTCGCCCAGGACCTGCGCGGACCCTACGGCACCAGTCCCGAGCTCGACGCGCGCGCTTCCGGCCTCGACGCCGCGGAGCGCGCCGCATGGCAGACCGCTTCCAACGAGTTCGACCCGGCGCGCTTCGGCGCGGACACCGAAGCGTTCCTCACGGATCCGGACGACGACGATGCCGGCCCTCACGCTGACTTCGACGAACGCTGAGCGCTCCGCCGCTCCGCGCACGGGACTCCGGCTCGCGCTCGCGGGCGGGGGCACGGGCGGGCACATCGTGCCCGGCCTGCACCTGCTCGCGACGGCGACGGAGTCGGCGCCTGAGGCGATCGCGGACCTCGTGTGGTTCACGAGCGGTCGCGCGGTGGAGGAGCGCGTGCTCGCGGGGCTCGAGCGCGCGTCCGGCCGCACGCCCGCGGAGCGCGTCCCGCTGCCGCTCGAACCGGAGGGCGGCGGCGCGCCGAGCCGTTCGGCGCTCGTCCTGCGCACCCCGCGCGCCGTCGTGCGTGCGCGCGCGGCGCTCGTGCAACACCAGGCCGAGGTCGTCCTCGGTCTCGGCGGCTTCACGGCGCTGCCCGTCGTGCTCGCGGCGCGCTCGCTCTCGATCCCGGTCGCGCTGCTCGAGATCAACGCGAGCCCCGGCGCGGCGACGCGCTGGCTCGCGCGATTCTCGAAGCGCGTGTTGCACGCCTGGCCGGCGACGATGCACGGCGCGGAGGCGACGCGCAACGTGCTCACGGGCCCGCCGCTCGCGCCCGAGTTCGCGCGCGGCGCGCCCTCCGTCGAGACCGCGGCGCGCGCGCGCGCGGAGCTCGGCTTCGACGCTGGACGACCGCTGCTCGTCGTGCTCGGCGGGAGCCAGGGTGCTTCGGGCCTCAACCAGTTCGTGCGCGCGCACGCGCCCGGCATGGTCGCGAGCGGCGTACAGGTGCTGCACCAAACTGGACCGGGGCGCGCGTCGGAGGGACTGCCGGCGTTCACGGGCTACCGCGCGATCGAGTACGTCGACCCGGCATGGCGCGCGCTCGCCGCGAGCACCGCGGTGCTCTGCCGCGGCGGTGCCTCGACGCTGGCCGAGGTCGCTGCGCTGCGCCGTCCCGCCGTCGTCGTGCCCTATCCGCACCACGCCGATCACCATCAGGAGAAGAACGCGGCGGAGCTCGGTGACGGCGTGCGCGTCGTCGTCGAGGAACGCCTCGGGCTCTCGATGCGCCACGAACTCGTGCGCTTGTGCGCGCCCGCCGGGGCCGCGGAGCGCGCGCGCATGTCCGAAGCGCTCGCGCGCGCGATGCCGCTCGACGGCAGCGCGAAGATCCGCGCCGAGCTCGAAGCGCTGGGGCGAAAGCGCTGAACGCGACCCGAGAACACGATCACATCCGTACGCGACGCGAAGAGGGGATCCATGGCCGAGAAGCAGACGAGGAAGTTCGAGACCGAGGCGAAGTCGCTGCGCGCGCTGGCGCGCCACGGCGAGAACCCGCCGCTCGTGGCCGGCGTGCCGGCGCGCGTGCACCTGCTCGGCGCGGGCGGCGCGGGGCTCTCGGGCGCGGCGCTCGTGCTGCACGCGCGCGGGCACGCCCTCTCCGGCCACGACCGCGCGGATTCGCGCTTCGTGCGCTCGCTGCGCGTGCTCGGGATGCCGATCGATCTCGGGGAGAGCAAGGCGGAGCTCCTGCCCGCGGACGTCGGCCTCGTCGCGCGTTCCGCGGCTGTGCAGCTCGACGATCCGCAGGTCGTCGAGGCCGTGCGCCGCGGGATTCCCGTGATCAAGTACAGCGAGCTGCTCGGCCGCTTGGCACCCGAGCGCCGCACGATCGCCGTCGCGGGCACGCACGGCAAGACCACGACGTCGTGGCTCGCGTACTACGCGCTGCGCGGCTTGTGCGAGGCCGCGGGGCGCGGCGCGCCGACGCCGGGCGCGCTCATCGGCGGCGCGTGCCGCGAGCTCGCCTCGAACGCGGTGCCGCCGCAGTTCGGCGGGTGGTTCGCGGCCGAGGCCTGCGAGTACGACCGCTCGTTCCTGCAGCTTTCGCCCGAGGGCGCCATCGTCACGAACGTCGAGCCCGACCACCTCGACTACTACGGGACCTTCGCGGCGATCGAGGAGGCCTTCGCGCGCTTCGTCGACCGTGTGCACCCCGACGGCCTGCTCGTCGTCGGCCGCGACGTGCCGGAGAAGATCACCGCGGCGTCGCCGTGCACGGTGTGGCGGCTCGGCCGCGAGATCCACGTCGACCTGCTCGGCGAGCAGCACGGGTTCTTCCGCTTCCGACTGCGCGGGCCGGGCTTCGCGACGCCCGAGGTGAAGCTCGAGATCCCCGGCTCCTTCAACGTCGAGAACGCGGCGTTGGCGCTCGCGCTATCGATCGGGCTCGTGGGCCGGCAGTGGAAGCTCGACCTCGACCAGGCGGCGGATGCGGCCGCGCGCTCGGTGCACCGCTACAAGGGTGCCGAGCGGCGCTTCGAACCGTGGGGGACGCACGGCGGCGTCGAGGTGATCCACGACTACGCGCACCATCCGCCCGTAGTGCGCGCGACGCTCGAGGCGGCGCGGCGCGCGCTGCCCGGGAAGCCGCTTCACGTGCTCTTCCAGCCGCACCAGCACAGCCGCACCGCGCGCTTCATCGACGACTTCGTCGAAAGCCTGCGCGCGGCGGACCGCGTCGTCGTCGCCGAGGTCTACGGCGCGCGCGCGCACATCGACCGGATGGGTGCCGGCGCGGAGGACCTCGTCTTGCGCTTGAAGCGCGCGAACCTCGACGCCGTGTTCGGCGGCGCGCCGTCGCAAAGCGTGCAGGCGCTCGCCGAGCGCGCGCAGGCGGGCGTTGCGGCGCTCGTGCTCGGCGCGGGCGACATCGATCTCTACAAGGACGAGCTCGTGAAGGCGCTCGGCGCACGCCGGCCGCTCTCGCGTCCGACCTTGCGTTGAAAAAGCGCCGGAGGGGCCGTCGAGCCGCCGCCGTCTCGTTCGCGCGTGGATGAGGGGATCGCGCACGAACGAGAACGAGCTGGCGCCGCGGCGCCTCCGGCGTTTCCTTTTCCATCCACTGCGGGCGCTTGCTTCGATCGCGGCGATCGCTCAACTTCCCCGCACGATGACCACCGTGACTTCCTGGCCCTGTGCAGCGCTCCACCACGCCGAACTCTCGATTCGCACGACGATGCGCGTCGGGGGCGTCGCGGAGTGGCTGCTCGAGCCGGCGACGCCGGAGGAGCTCGCGAAGGCGATCACCGCGGCGCGTGAACAGGGCTTCGTTCCGCGCATCCTCGGCGGCGGCGCGAACCTGATCGTCGACGACGGCGTGCTGCCGGGCGTCGTGATCACGACCGCGCGCCTGCAGCGGCTCTTCCGCGTCGATCCGCGCAGCGGCGAGGAGCTCTCCGAAGGCTTGACGGACGCGCAAACCGGCCGCGTCGGCGCGATCCCGCGCGATGTCGATCTGCGGCTCGTCGCTTGGGCCGGGATCTCGCTGCCGAAGATCGTGTCGACGGCGGCGCGGCTCGGTTGGCGCGGCGTCGAAGGCCTCGTCGGCGTGCCCGGACAAGTCGGCGGCGGCGTCGCGATGAACGCGGGCGGACGCTGGGGCGATTTCTGGGACGTCGTCGAGCGCGTGCTCCTGATCGACGCCGAGGGGCGCATGTTCGAGCGCACGAAGGCCGAGTCGAACCCGAGCTACCGGAACGGACAGCTCGGCGAGCTCGTGTGCGCGAGCGCGGTGCTGAAGTTCGAGCTCGACGCGGTCGCCGCGGTGAAGGAGCGCGGGCGCGAGTACCTGCTCGCGAAGAACCAGGTGCAGCCCGTCACCGAGTGGAGCGCGGGCTGCGTGTTCAAGAACCCGCCCAAGGAGCTCGCGGAAGGGCGCAGCGCGGGCCGGCTCGTCGAGCAGTGCGGCTTGAAAGGGCGCACACGCGGCGACGCGATCGTGTCCCCGCTCCACGGCAACTTCATCGTGAACCGCGGCAAGGCGACGGCGGCGGACGTGCTCACGCTGATCGAGGACGTGCACGACCGCGTGCTCGAGAAAACGGGCGTCGACCTGCAGCGCGAGGTCAAGGTGTGGCGGGCGTAGGCGACCCATGGGAACTCACGAGAAGACGCTCGAACGACTCCTGCGCGGCACTTCGGACGCATCGTTCCGTTTCGAGGAGATCCGCAGCCTGCTGGTCCACCTCGGATTCGATGAGCGTGTCCGAGGCAGCCACCACATCTTCAGTCGGACCGGCATCGAGGAGATCCTGAACCTGCAGCCCCGCGGTTCGCAGGCCAAGCCCTACCAGGTCAAGCAGGTGCGGGCCCTGGTGGTCCGGTGTAAGCTCGGAGGCAGCGATGAATGAGAACTACCGCTACGAGCTGATCTTGTACTGGAGCGACGAGGACCAGGCTTTCGTCGTCGAGGTGCCGGAACTCGCAGGCTGCATGGCGGATGGTTCGACGTACCAGGAGGCGGTCGCGAACGCCCAAGTCGTGATCGACGAGTGGATCGAGACTGCGCTGGCCCTCGGGCGCGAGATCCCGCGCCCTCGTGGGCGGCTTCGGTACGCCTGAGACTGGAGTTCCTGCAGGCGCTGATTGCGCGGATGCTCGCCCCGTGCACTCACTCTCGCCCGCGATCGACCCTTCTCGTCTCGGGCCCAACTGGTGTCTCGACTGGGTCGCGACGCATCCCCACGGTAGCTAGAGTGACTCCGCGACGCGCAGTGCTCGG
>JACRIO010000235.1 GCA_016220035.1 Planctomycetota bacterium
AGTTCGAGCTCCATCCCGCGCCGCTCGTGATCGGCACGCTGATGCTCACGGCGAGCCTGTGGCTCTTCCACCGCTCGCACAAGGACCTCGGCCGCAACTGGTCGGTGACGCTCGAGCTGCGCGAAGGCCATGCGCTCGTGACGCACGGCGTCTACAGCACGATCCGCCATCCGATGTACACGGCGCTGATCGGCTACGGCATCGGGCAGGCCGTCGTGCTCCCGAACTGGATCGCGGGGCCGTCGTACCTCGTTGCGATGGTGCTCGTGTTCGCGAAGCGCCTCGGGCCGGAGGAAGCGCTCATGCGCGAGCAGTTCGGCGCCGAGTACGACGCCTATCGCGAGCGCACGAAGCGGCTCGTGCCCGGCGTGTACTGATCGCGGTCGCGCGGGAGCATCGAATCGCGCTCGAGCTCGACCGAGCGCCGCCCCGATTCCTGGAACGCATCGCATTCGTTCGAGCAGGAGCTCCGTGGTCGCGGCGCGGCCGCGCTACCCTGCGCGCATGTCGCTCACCCGCCTTCCCCTCCTCCTCTTCTGTCTCGCCGCTTGCTCTGGCTCCGACGCCTCGGTCTCCGCGGGGAGCACAAACCCCATGAACACGCCCGTCGAGAAGCGCCACGTGATCGTCAACGGAACGGAGCTCGATTCCAAGGCGCTCGTCGAGCTCGACGCCGTCGCGCGCACGCGCGTGCCCGACGGCGACTACTGGTACGACGCGCGCTGCGGCGCCTGCGGCGCGAAGGGCGGACCGACGGCCGCGTTCCTCCCCGCGAGCTTGAAGCTCGGAGCCGCGCTGCGCGCCGACGCGTCGGGCGGAGGCACTGGGATGGTGACGAGCGTCTTCGTGAACGGCCGCGAGCTCCACGTCGCCGACTACCAGGCACTGTCGCGCCTCGGACAGATCCTCCCCGGCCGCTACTGGCTCGACGCGAACGGCAACTGGGGCGTCGAGGGCACCGAGATCCCGCTCGGCAACCTCGTGCAAGCCGCGAGCGCCGCCGCGTCGACGGGCCCGGGCTACAACCGCTCGACGCTCGGCGGGCACTTGATGAGCGACGGCCAGACCGCCGGCTGGTTCGACCCGAAGAGCGGCGCGAGCGTGCTCGTCGGGAATTGAGGCGTCGCGCGTGCCCGACAGCGTTCGAGACGCTTCCGCCCCCGACCCCGCCCGCCCCTTCCGGCGCTGGCTCCATGGCTGCATCGCGCTGTTCGCGGTCGAGGTCGCGCTCTCGGCGATCCATCCGTGGTATCCGAGCGACTGGTGGCTCGAAAATGGGCTCGCGTGGGCGCTCGTCCTCGTGTTGTTCGTCACGCGCAACCGTTTTCCGTTCTCGCGCGTCTCGTACACGCTGATCTTCGTCTTCCTCGCGCTGCACGAGCTCGGCGCGCACTACACCTACGCCGAAGTGCCGTACAAGGAGTGGTTCCCGTTCCTCGACGTCACCGAGCGCAACCACTACGACCGGCTCGTCCACTTCCTCTTCGGGTTCCTCTGCGCGTACCCGATCCGCGAGGTCTTCGTACGCCTCGTCCACGTCCGCGGGTTCTGGAGCTACTACCTCCCGCTCGACCTCACGATGTCGTTCTCGATGCTCTACGAGCTCGTCGAGTGGGGCGCCGCGGTCTTCTTCGGCGGCGACCTCGGCATGGCGTACCTCGGCACGCAGGGCGACGTCTGGGACGCGCACAAGGACATGGCGCTCGCGTCGCTCGGCGCGCTGCTCGCGATGCTCGTGATCCTCTTCGTGCAGCGTCGCTTCGGGCCGATCCCGCTCGCGAGTCGCGAGCCGCTCGGCGAGGCGGCGCTGAAGCGCGCGGCGGAGCGCTCGTCCTAGAGCTTTCCGCAAGACCCGCGTGCAGAATGCTCGCGCGCCGATCGCGGGGGAGCTCCCCGTCGACGTCGCGCTCCCCCAGCACGCATGCTCCTCGATTTCGCCCCCCCGCGCGCGCTCCTCCGTACCCTCGCCTGCCTCCTGTTCGTGACCGCCGCGCGTGCCGGTGACGCGGGGATCCACCACTTCGACCGCGAGAACGTGCTCGGCACGTCGATGCACCTCACCGTGCGTGGAGAGGAGGCCGCCGCGAAGCGCGCCGAGGAAGTGATCGTCGCCGAAATCGAGCGCCTCGCCGCCATTCTCTCGCGCCACGACGAAGCGAGCGAGCTCCGCAAGCTCGCGCTCGCGAGCGGCCCCGTGAAGACGTCGTCCGAGCTGCGCGAAGTGCTCGCCGCGAGCCAGGTGTGGATGGAGCGCACGCACGGCGCCTTCCACCCCGGCGTGCAGGTGCTGAGCGACGTGTGGGAGCGCGCGCAGAAGGCCGGGAAGCTCCCGACGGACGCCGAGCTCGACGCGGCGCGCGCGCGCCTCCCCGCGAAGCTGTGGGAGATCGACGACTCCGCGGCGACCGTGAAGCGCCTTTCCGACGCGACGGTGTCGCTCGACGCGCTCGGGAAGGGCTACGTCCTCGACCGCGCGTCGGCGAAGGCGAACAAGCTCGACGGCGTGAAGGGGCTCGTGCTCGTGATCGGCGGCGACCTGCGCGTGCGCGGCTCCGACCCGGGGACGGTCGACGTCGTCGATCCGCGTGCTCCCGCGGAGAACGCGCCCAAGTTGTGCAGCCTCCGCGTCCGCCGCGCGGGCGCGGCGACGAGCGGCGGCTACGCGCGCGGCTACGACATCGCGGGCCAGCATTGGTCGCACATCCTCGATCCGCGCACGGGCCGTCCGGTGACGCGCGTCCTGCAGGCGACGGTCGTGGCGCCCGAGGCGGTGCGCGCCGACGCGCTCGCGACCGTGCTCAACGTGCTCACGCCCGAGGAAGGGCTCGCGCTCGTCGCGGAGGAGAAGGACACGCAGTGCCTGATCGTCGACGCGGACGGCAAGCAGCACGCGAGCCCGGGTTGGAACGACCTCGTGATCGGCGCCGAAAAGAAACCGGAGCCCGCGCGCGCGCTCAAGCCCGAGACCACCGGCCCGCAGGTCTGGCTCGGCGGCGAGCTGAAGCTCGTCTTCGTGCTGAAGAAGCCCGAGCAGGGCGAGGGCGGTCCGCGCAAGGGCGGCGGGTACAAGCGACCGTACATCGCGGCGTGGATCGAGGACGCCGCGGAGAAGCCGGTACGCACGCTGACGCTGTGGATCGAGGAGGAGCGCTGGATCGACGACCTGCGGCGCTGGGCAAAGCTCTACAAGGGCCGCATGCGCGACGCCGACGCCGTCACGCGCGCGACGCGCGGTCCGGGCAAGTACGAGCTCGGCTTCGACGGGCTCGACGACCAGGGGAAGCCGCTCGCGGCGGGGCGCTACACGATGCTGCTCGAGGTCGTGCGCGAGCACGGCACGCACCAGCTCGTGAAGCACGCGTTCGGCGCGGACGGCAAGGCGTTCGAGCTCGCGCTCGAGGGCGAGGGCATCGAGCTCGAGAGTGCGACGCTCTCCTTCCAGCCGCTCGAGGCCGCGAAGAAGTGAGCGCTCCGCGCCAACGCACGAGCTGGGCCGCGGTCGCGCGCTGGTTGCACACGTACCTCTCGCTCGTCGGCTTCGGCGCGTTGCTCTTTTTCTCCGTCACGGGCATCACGCTGAACCACGCCGGGTTCTTCGAACTCGAAGCCGATCACGCCGAGGCGCACGGCAGCCTGCCGAAGGAGCTGCTGCCCGCCGCCGGCGCCACCGCCGACGCGACCGCGATCGAAGCGCGGCTACGAGCGGAGCACGGCCTGTCGGGCGCGCTCGCGGACTTCCACGCGGACGCCGAGGAGCTGTCGCTCGTGTGGAAAGGCCCCGCCTACGCCGCGGACGTCGTGATCCAGCGCGCGGACGGCGAGTACGAGCTCTGCGTCACGCGCCAACGCGGCACGGCGCTCATCGACGACCTGCACAAGGGGCGCGACAGCGGCGCCGCGTGGTCGCTCGTGATCGACGTGAGCGCCGTGGTGATGATCGTCGCGGCGCTGACGGGGTTGTGGCTGCTCTTCTACGTGCAGAAGCGCAAGAACCCGGGGCTCCTGGTCGCGTTGGTCGGTTGCGTCGTGCTCGTGATCGCGTGGGCGTTGTTCGTGCCGTGAGCGCGGCGCCTTAGAGCTCGTAGAACCGCCAGCTCGTCGCGAAGTCGCGGCGCAGCGGCACGTTCGCCAGCAGCGCGCGCACCATTTCGATCGGCATGTTGCCCGACGTCAGCACGGCGTCGTGGAATTGGCGCTCGCTCATCTTCCCGCCCTGCACGAGCTCCTTCTGCAGCGCGCGCAGCTCCAGCGCGCCGAGCATGTAGGCGCATTGGTAGAGCGGTTCGTAGCTGCCGTTGAAGCTGCGGCGCACCTCGGCCTCGGCGTTGTCGCGCTCGTGGCCGACCTCGTTCACGAGCATGTCGATGCACTGCTCGGGTGTCCGTTGACCGAGATGGAAACCCAGGCTGAAACGGATGCGCGCGCAGCGGTGCATGCGCCAGAAGAGCATCCCGACCTTGTCCTCGGGTGACTTCGGGAAGCCGAGATCCCAGAGGCGCGTCTCCCAGTAGAGCGCCCACCCCTCCGTCCAGAACGGCGTGCCGAACGAGCGCCGCCACGTCGAGTGGCGCGACGTCATGAACTGCTGCAGGTGGTGCCCGGGGATGAGCTCGTGGTGCACCGTCGCGCGCGAGAAGTGGACGTTGTTGCCGCGCATGCTCATGAGCTTCTGCTCGTGCGTCATGCCGTCCGTCGGGTAGCTGACGCTGATCACTTCGCCGCCGGTGAAGAACGGGCTCACGAGCTGGCGCTCGGGCGTCATCATCTCCATCCGCCAACTTTCCTTCGCGAACGCGGGGATCGTGAGCAGGTCGCGGCTCTCGAGGAACGTGATCGCCTCGTTCGACAAGTCGCGGATGAGCGCGGGCTGCGCGCCGGGGGCCACGTGGTCCTGCTTCACCTTTTCGAGCGCCTTCTTCCAGTCGTCGCCGAAGCCCATGTCGCGCGACGCCTTCTTCATCTCCTCCGCGCACCACGCGAACTCGCGCTCGGCGATCTTCACGAGCTCCTCGGGCGTGTACGCGATGAACGCGTGCCCCAACGCCTTCACGAGCGCCTCGCGTCCGATCGGATCGCCGACGATCGTCTTGTCGTCCTCCTTGGAGAGCTGCGCGACCTTCTCGCGCACGACCTTCGCGTAGGCGTCGAGCGCGTCGTTCGCCGCCTTCCACGGCTGGTCCATCCACCACGCGAAGGCGGGGTCGTAACCCTTGCCGAAGCGGTACCACTCCTCGAGGTCGCCGCGCAGTGAGCGGATCGCGTTGTTCGCGCGCAGCCCCGCGGACTTCGGCCAGCGATCGGGCTTCTCTTCCACGCCTTTCTTCAGGACGTCGACGTCCTTCGCGAGCGTCGCGAGCTCGCCCGCCGCCTTCTCCGCGTCGGCGTCCTCGAGCTTGCGCCGCGCCTCCGCGAGCGCCGCGATGCGCTCGACGAACGGGACGAGCTCGGCCATCTCCTTCCAACGCTGTTCCTCGAGGTCGAGCGCGGCGAGCTCGTGCTCCGCTTCGCGGTTCAGGAGGATCCAGTCGACCTTGCCGCCCTGGTCGAGCGCGTCGAAGTCGACCTTTGCGAGCTCGCTCTGCCAATCGCGCATGCACGCACGCATGCGCTCGCGCCGCGCGAGCGAGCCCTCGACGCGCCAGATGCGCGCGACGGTCCCGCGGTCGGCGTCGAAGCGCGCGATCAGGTCGCGCACGTCGACGGCGAAACGCCGGGGAGCGCTCACCATCGCCGACGAGGGCGCGGCGCACGCGGGGAGGCTCGTCGAAAGGCAGAGGCAGGCGATCGCGGCGAGGGGCAGGCTCATCTCGTTCCTCGGGTTCGGGGTGCGGAGCGCGAGCATGCTGACGCCGAGCACGCGGAGCGCAAGCACGCGCGCGTGCAGAATCCTCGACGACGCGCCAAGTCGCCGCTCGGATGCGGCGTTGCGGGCCGCGTCGCGTGCGGCCGGCGCACCCGCGGGGGGGCGGCGCGCTCAACGCTGCAGGCGGAGGCGCGCGGTCGTGCCCGCGAAGGAGAGCTCGACGCGACCGAGGCGCAACGGTTCG
>JACRIO010000234.1 GCA_016220035.1 Planctomycetota bacterium
GCCGAGCACGAACTCGAGGCCGACGAGCACGCCGGGGTGCTCGTTCTTCCACTCGGCGAGCACGAGCGTCACGAGCCATCGCTGCCGGCTCGGCCGCGCGAGCTCCGCGAGCACGAGCGCCAGCACCCACGGCCCGAGGCAGTCCGACACGAGCGAGCCGCGCTCGATGAAGCGGTTGCTCGCGGCCCACAACCCGAGCAACGCCGCCGCCGGCACGAGGAACGAGCGCGCGCCGAGGCGTCGGGCGAGCCACAAGGGCGCCGCGGCGCCGAGCACGACGAGCAGCGCCTTCACGACGACGACGAGCTCGAAGCCGCCGAGCCGGTGGAGCGCCGTGAGGCCGAGGTGCGTCCCCCAGTACGCGAGGTCGATCCATCCGCGGTCGTAGTCGGGGATCGAGAACAGCCACGGATCGGGGTTCGGAAACCGTCCCTCCTCGAACCACGCGCGCCCGGCGGCGAGGTGCATGAAGAGGTCGTCGCTGCGCGCGGGGAACGCGGCGAGGAGGAACGCGCACAGGAGCACGGCGAGCGCGGCCAGCGGGAAGGCGAGGCGCGCGAGGAGGCCGGGCTCCGGCGGCGGCGCGGCGACCGCGCGATCGCGCTTCACGGTTTCCCGCCCTTCGCGCGCGCCTTCAACGTGCGCTCCAGGTTTCCGCGCGCGTTCGCGTAGTCCGGCTTCAGCCTCAGCGCCTCGCGGAACTGCCGCTCGGCCGCTTCGAGCTCGCCGCGCTTTCCGAGCGCGAGGCCCAGGTTGTTGCGCGCCTCCGCGTTGCCCGGATCGAGCTTCACTGCGCGCTCGAAGCGTGGCAGGGCCTCCGCGATCTGCTCGCGCTTCGCGTACACGATCCCGAGCGCATTCCATGCCGCCGCGTAGTCCGGCGCGAGCTCCACGGCGCGCGCGAGATGTTGCTCGGCGCGTTCGAGCTCGTTCCGGCGCGAGTGGAGCGCCCCGAGGTTGTAGTGTGCCGTCGCGAAGCGCGGCTCGAGCTCGATCGACTGCTCGAAGTGCGCGACGGCTCCGTCCGCGTCGCCGCGCTCGTCGAGCGCGAGCGCGAGGTTGTTCTCGACCTCGTACCCCCGCGGGTTCGTCGCGAGCGCGCGCTCGTACTCGGCGATCGCCGCGTCGAGCTCCCCGTGCGCCTTCAGCGCGTTCGCGAGGTTGAAGCGCGTCTGGTGGAGGTCGGGATCGAGCGCGAGGGCTGCCCGGTAGTGCTCGATCGCCTCCGCGTGCTTCCCGGCCTTCGCGAGCTCGACGCCGAGGTTCGAGTGCGCCATCCACGACGCCGGGTTCTCCGCGAGCGTCGTGCGGTAGAGCGTCTCTACGTCCGAGTACTCGTGCGCTTCGCGCCAGGCGAGGAACGCGAGCACCGACACGACCACGGCGGCGGCCGCGCGCCCTGCGTGGAGCGGGACGCGCCGTGCGAGCACCGACGAACCCGCGGCGAGCAGCGCAAGCGGCCCCAGGCTCGCGAGGTACTGGAAGTGGTCCGCGACGAACGAATAGAGGAACGGGAAGACGTCGACGAAGCCCAACGCGGGGAACAAGGTGCCTGCGAAGAAACAGAGCGCCGCGAGCGGCCCGCGGCCGAGGCGCGCGCGGAGCAGGAAGGACGCGGCCGCCACGAGCACGCACGCCGCCGGAAACACCCAGGCGAGCGCCTCCGCAGCGTCGATCGTCCAGCGCGGGTAGGTGAACACGAGGTCCGCCGGCCAGACGAGCTTGCCCGCGTAGAAGCACAGCGCCCGCCCCGCGAGCACGACGCGGTCGAGGACATCGAGGTCGAACGCGGGCCCTTCCGCGCCGACCTGCGTCCTCTCCATCCACGCGCTGAACCCGCCGGCCGCGAGCGCGAGCGCGAAGAACGGCGTGAGCAGCAGGACGTGTCTCCGCCACGCGAGCTTTCCGTCGCGGAACCAGAGGACCACGAGCAGCGCGGCCGGGAAGGTCGCGGTCACCGCCTTCGAGAGCACCGCACCGAAGAAGAGGAGCAGCACGCTCCACCACCGCCGCGACGCCATCGGCAGGAAGGCGGCGTCCTCCGCCGGCGCGAGCGCCAGGAACAGCGCGGACAGGTAGAACGCGCCCGACAGCGTGTTCTTGAGCTCGCAGATCCAGGCCACCGACTCCACGTGCACCGGATGGAACGCGAACAAGGCCGCGGCGAACAGCGCGCCGGGTACCGCGAGCCGGCGCAGGATGCGCCACACCAGCGTCGCGTTGAACGCATGCAGCACGACGTTCACGACGTGGTAGCCGAGCGTGTCGTCGCCGAAGAGCCGGTGCTCGAACCAGAACGCCGAGTAGGTGAGCGGGTAGTACTGCTTGATGGCGCCGTGCTCGAACCAGATGCGGAAGAGCCCGTCCCACCCGCGCATCGCGGGCTTGGGCACGAAGTCCGGGTCGTCCCAGAGCAGGCCGCCGTGCAACGCGGGCCCGTAGACGGCGAGCAGGAGGAGCGCGAATCCGCCCCAGACGAGGGGTAACGGGAGCGCGCGCGCCGCAGACGCATCCGCCGCGATCGCTCCGCGCGCAAGAGCTCGCTTCGACTCCCCCATCCGCGGATCAGCGCCCCGAACGCGGCGGCCCGCGCCGTCCGCGGCGCGCGTCGGGCGAAGGTCCGCCGGTCTCGCGGTCGTACTCGGGCGGGAGGAGGAGGGTCGGGTCGAGCGCCTTCAACGCGCCGTCGAGGCGCGCGGCGAGCGCTTCCTGTTTCTGCTCCTGGAGCCGCGCGAGCACGACCTTCGCCGTCGACACGGGCGAGCGGTTCATGCCGTCCAGGCTCGCGGCCGCCTCGGGCTTGCGCTGGAAGGACGCGAGGAGTTCGTCGACCGCGCGTTCGTCCGCGCCGCGCTCGTACGCGAGCCACGCGCGCGCCGCGAACGCGAGGGCGACGTAGTGGTCGGCGCTCGCCTTGCACTCGGGGTTCGCGCGGATCGCGCGTTCGTAGCGCTGGACCGCCGCTCCGTACGCGGCCTCGGCCTCCGCGTCGCGGCCCGCGCGCTTCTCGTACTCGGCGGCGACGAAGGTCGCGTAGCCAGCGAACCACTCGAGGTTGGGTTGCGCCCCGCGCTTCGCGATGAGCGCGTCGTACGCCGGCGCGAGTCCGGCGGCGCCGCGCTCAGCGAGCACGCGACCACGGAAGCGCTCGTGCAGCGCAGGCGAGTCGGGGAATCGATCGAGCCCGCGCTCGAGGATGCCACCTGCCTCGCGCGTCCCGCCGAGGTAGGCGAGCAGGTCGTAGTGCGCCGCGACCTGTCCCTCCGTGCCGAGCGGATGGCGCGCGAGCACGCTGTACGCGGCGTCGAGGTCGGAGAGCCACTCGGTCGGCCACTCCTGCTTCTCGCGCACGGCCTTCCAGATCGCCTGCTGGCGCGCCTCGGCGAAGAGCGCGAGTACGCCGCCGCCCAGCGCGCCGGGCGCGTCGGGTGGGAGCGCCGGCGCCGTCTCCAACGCGCGCTTCAGCGCTTCGGCGCGGTCGCCGAGCCCCGCGGCGGTGAGCGCGAGGAGCGCGCCGAGCTTCCAGCCCTTGGCACCCGCGGCCTCGGCCTCGCGCGCGACGCGGCGCGCGTCCTCCAGGGCGTGGCGCACGTAGCGCGGCTCGCTCTTCTGGTCCTCGGCGAGCTGGAAGAACGCCTCCGCGCGGGCGAGCAGCGCCGCGGGGTCGTCGGCGCGGCGCGCGGCCGCTTCGTAGTCGCAAAGACGCGCGTCGACGACGCTGCGCTCGACGATCGGGCGGCCGGGCGGGTGCTCCTGGAGCGCGCGCGACCACGCGTCGACGTCGACGGCGCCCGAGCGGGCGGTGAGGCCCTGGTAGACGGCCGCGAGCGTGCGCGCGCGCGGCGACGTCTCGGCGAGCCGCACGAGCGCCGCGACCAGCGCGGCGCGCTCGACCTCCTCGAGTGGGGCGCGCAGCGCTTCCGCGATCAGGTCGGCCGCGAGCGGGTCCTTCGACTCCGCGAGCCCGCGCCGCGCGAGCTGCGCGAGTTCGGGATCACCGCTCTTGAGCGCAAGGCGCAGGAGGTCGAGCTCGGACACGTCGAGGTTCGTGATCGCCGCTTCCACGAGCTTGCGCCGCACCTTCCAGTCGCCCTTCACGAAGGCCGTCTCGACGAGCACGCGGTCGAGCACGTCGGGGCTCGCGACGCGCGCTTCGATGGACAGGTCGCCGCGCGTGTCGGGCGGCGGCGGCGGACGGTGGGCGATGCCCTCCGCGAGCGACGTGAAGATCGTGTCCGTGTCCCACGCGTAGTAGACGTCGTACATCTCGTTCGCGTCGAGCTCGACGCCGATGTGGCGCGGCGCGATGCGCTTCCCGTCCATGAACTTCTCGAAAAGGACCGGCTCGATCGCGATGTGCTCACCGCACGTCACCGTGCCGAAGCGCGGGCACGGGATGCGGACGCCCTGCTCGTCGAAGTCGCGCGGCGTGTGGCGGTACACCGAAGCGATGACGCAGACGTAGGGCGTGTAGAGCTTGGCCTTCTCGGGCTCGCGGTAGCGCACGCCCGCGTAGTGCTCGCTCGCGATCTCGCCGTCCATGTTCACGCAGACGAGGAGGGCCTTCTTCGTGCGCTGCGAGACCGCCACCGCGTCCTCCCACGTGCGCTGCCACGCGATGAGGCACGGCTTCTTCCAGTCCTCCGCCGTCGGCGCGTACCACATCCGAGTGCGCAGGTCGGCGAGCGCCGCGCCCTGCACCGGCGCCGGACCGCCCGGAGCGCCGGGCGCGGGACGCGCGGGGTCGGACCCCGGAGGCGCCTGGGCTGCTGCCGGAGCGACGAGGACGAGCGCGCCGAGGAGCGCCGCGCGGACGAACGACGGGAGGATCGGGAGCATGGGGGCTTTTCGGGCCGCGGTGGCGCGCAGCGCGGCCTCCGAACCTAGCACCCGTCCCCCACCGCGGCCACGCCGGACGCCCGAACGCGAGCGGCCGCGTCCCGCCCGAGCGGACCGCGGCCGCGAAACCCGTCCCGCGACGGATCAGCAGAGGAAGAGGAAGTCGACCGTCGCGCGCCAGTCGAAGAGGTCTTCGCGATCGGTGAGCGGCGCTTCGTACGCGAAGCCCAGGTAGTGCTTGTCGAACAGGCGCAGGCGCGCGCCGAGGGCGCCCGTCACCACGGTGTGGCCCGCGACGTCGGTCGAACCGAGGTTGAAGAAGTCGCCGCCCTCGAAGTCGACCGGCAGGTTGTCCCCGTCGGAAAGGTAGGTGATCCCGTTGAGTTCGACGAGCGGGTAGAAGCCGGGGCTCACCTCGTAATCGACGTGCGCGTGGTAGTCCATGCGGCTCGTGTTCGCGTCCGTGTCGAGCGGCAGGTCGAAGCCGAGCCCGCTGAGGACGTTCCACGCACCGCAGTCCCAGCCCGCGCTCGCGAAGGGGCGCAGCGTGAAATTGCCGTTGCCCTGGAACACCTCCTTCTCGCCCGCGTCGATCTCGCACACGAGTCCGCCGGTCAGGAGGAAGCCGCCTTCGCGGTCGTCGACCATCACGTACTTCACGCCCGCCGCGACGTCGGCCAGCCCGCTCTCGTGCGAGCCGACCTCCGGATCGAAGTCGACGTAGCCGTCCTTCGTCGCGATCACGGCGAGGCGATCGTTCACGGCGTAGCGGGCCTGCAGCGCGAGGACGCGCACGTCGCCGCCGCCGAAGATCGAGCCGCCGGGGAGCGCGTGGTGGATCGCGATCGGCTTGACGCTCGTGTGCACCACCGGGCTCTCGAACTGCGTCGGCGCCGTGAGCGGGTCGATCAAGCGCTCCGTCCACGGGGCGTTCGGAGCAGTACCTTCGCGCGACGCCGTGGCGGCGCAGGAACCGAGGAGGAGGGCAAGGGAGAGGACGGGGAGGGCTTCGGTCTTCATGGAAAGGAGGGGGGGGCCTTGGGTGGCGAGCGGCCAGAGGATCACCTCCCAAGCGAAGGCGCGCGCTGCGCAATGCAGCGCAGCAGGCTGCGCTTGAGGGCGCAGCGCGACTCCGTCGGGGAGTTCGAGAGAGCTCCGCGAGCTCAACGCGATCGGACGCGCGCGTCCTTCGCCGTCCCGTCGCGGGGGCGGAGCTCGACCACGGGCGGTGGGCCGTCGCAGACGAGCTCCACGGAATACCGGCCCTCTCGACGCTCGATCCAGAGGTCCACCGACGTGTTCCCGAAGCGCAGCCCGCGCACGCCGACGCGCCGGTCGCCCCACGCGGCGGGGAAGCACGGGCGCAGCACGACGCGGTGCGCGAGCGCGTCGGGTTCCCAGCCGAGGAGGCCGCTGACGAGCGGCGCGACGACGGCCATCGACGAGAAGAGCTGGTGCGGGACGGACGTGTCGAGCGCGCGCTCGCGCGATCCCGACAGCACCTCGGGCGTGCGGCCGAGGGCTGCGCTCGTCGTCAGCCGGGCTGTCGCGCGGAGCTTCGCCCAGCCCGCGTCGCCGCGACCGGCCGCGAAATCGCCGAGCGCCGCGATCCCGGTCAAGAAGGGCCACACGGCCCCTGCGTTGTAGCCCTTCGGGTCGTACGCGCTCGACGTCGACGAGAGGAAGCGCACGCCCCACGGCGTCGTGAGGTCCTCGCGTCCGAGCTTCACCATCGTCGCGACCGCGCGCGGACCGTCGACGAGCCGCCACGCGACGGCCTCGCCGGGCCAGGGCGTGCGCTCCTTCGAGAGCGCGCCGTTCTGGAGGAGCGCGTGCGCATATTCGCCGCGCTCGGCGTCCCAGAACCCGGTCGCGAGGCGCGCGAGTGCGCGCTGCGCTGCCGGCTGCGCGTCCTCCACGACCGCCGTGTCGCCGAGCACGCGCGCGAGCTCGGCCACGTCGCGCAGCGCGACGGCGCTCGCGCTCGCGAGGTGCACGTCCGTCGCGAGCTCTTCGCGCAGCGCGCCGACCTCGGACGCGCCCATGCCGGCGAGCGCGTTGTCAGGAAGCCCGTCGCCGTCGCCGTCCTGCGCGCGGATCCACTTCGACGCGGACACGATCGCGGGCCAGACGGACGCGAGCCACGCGGGGTCGCCCGTGTGGTCGGCGAACTGGCGGCAGGCGTGGATCCAAAGGCCGGTCGTGTCGCCGTGGATGAAGGCGAAGGGGTACTTCTCGAACCAGTCGCACAGATGCGCGGAGAGCACGACCTCGTGCGGGATCTTTCCGTCGGCGCGTTGGTGGCGGCGCGCGAACTCGAGGCCGACGCGCAGCTCCTCGAAGAGACCCGCGTCGAGGTAGGCGAGCGCGTTCCAACCCACGTCGCCGCTGAAGAACCACGCGAAGCCGGGCCGTTGCGACGAGGCGCCGGCGGGACCGTAGCCCGCCACGAGCCCGTCGCCGAGCGCGTCCGAGCGCACGAAGCCCTGGCGCAACGACACGGCGTTCCAGAAGAAGGCCTCGTCGACGGCGGGATCGACCTCCACGACCGGGATCGCGGCGGCGCGTTCGATCCACGTCCGCGCATGGCGCTCGGCGAGCGCGCGCGCCCCGCGCAAGACGCGCACGTAGAGCTCCTCCGCCTTCGCCGGCGCGCCTTCGCCGTCCGCCGCGACGATCGCGCGCGGGATCCACGCGCGCCGCGCGCGCGTCGGGTCGACGTCGAGCTCGAGCCGCAGCGCGCCGTCGGGCAGGAGGTACTGCTGGCCCTCGGTCGCGCGCGTCGCCCACGGCGAGCCGACGAGCGCCGCGACGCGCGCCGACGGCTCGGACAGCACGAACGCGCCGAGGCGCGCGTCGTACCGGCCCGCGACGCCGCCCACCGCGGCGGGCCACTGCGGCTGCAATCTCGGGTGGAACGCGAAGGACAGCACTCCCGGCCGATCGACGTCGACCGCGAGCCACACGAACGCCGCGCGCTCGTCGTCGGGGCAGACGCAGCGCACGTCGACGCGCGCGTCGGCGGAAGAGTACGTGAGCGTGGTCGCGTCCGGCGCGACCTCGATCGCGCTCGCGTAGCGCGCGAGCGGCAGCGCCTCCAGCGTCTGCTCCGGGCGGAACGCGAACCGTCCGTCGTGGAAGACCTGCCACGGCCACACCCACGCCTCGAGCGCGCCGTCCTCGACGCCGGAGAGGAAGCTCCGCTCCCCCACCGCGTCGAAATCCATCGAGGGTCGCGCGGCGCGGCGCAACACGCGCGTGGGTTCGGGGAGCGGCGCGCGATCGACGACGACGTCGGCGAGCGGACGCGCGTCCCGCGCCGAGTCCTTCGCGACCGCGGACTCGGGGAACTGGACCGGGAGGGCGAGGAGGAGCGCGGGGAACGGCA
>JACRIO010000239.1 GCA_016220035.1 Planctomycetota bacterium
GACCTACGTCGAGATCGCGCAGCAGGGCGGAGGAATCCTCTCGAGCGTGCGCGGCGTGCGCTCCGCGTCGAAGGAGGAGCTGCTCGCGCGCCTCCTCGTGCGCCTCGACCGCTTCCTCGCGCTCGGCACGACGACGATCGAGGCGAAGACGGGCTACGGGCTCACGCTCGAGGACGAGCTCAAGGGCCTCGAGGTGCTGCGCGACGCCGCGCGTGCGCACCCAGTCGAGATCGTGCCCACGTTCCTCGGCGCGCACGACTACCCGGCGGAGTACCGCGAGCGGAAGCCCGCGTACGTCGACCTGCTCGTGGAGGAGATGCTGCCGCGCGTCGCCGAGTCGAAGCTCGCGGAGTACTGCGACGTCTTCACGGAGGGCCACGTGTTCGGACTCGACGATTCGCGGCGCATCCTCCAGCGCGCGCGCGCGCTCGGGCTCGGCCTTCGAATGCACGTCGACCAACTCTCGGCGCTCGGCGGCGCGGAGCTCGCGGCCGAGCTCGGCGCCGCGAGCGCGGACCACCTCGAGTTCGTCAGCGACGCCGGCATCGACGCACTGCTCGCGGCGGGCGTGATCCCCGTGCTCTGCCCGGTCGTGCCGCTCTTCCTGCGCATCGACAAGGAAGCGCCGGGCCGCCGCATGATCGACCGCGGCCTCCCCGTCGCGATCTCGACCGACTTCAACCCGGGCAGTTGCTACCTGCAGAGCCTCCCCGAGGCGCTGACGTGGGCCGCGCTGCGCTACCGCATGAGCGCGGGTGAGGCGCTCACCGCCGCGACGCTCAACGCCGCGTGCTCGATCGGGCGCGGCGACCGCCTCGGCACGCTCGAAGTCGGCAAGCAGGCCGACCTGGTCGTGCTCGACGTCCCCAACCACCGCCACCTCGTCTACGAGCTCGGCCGCAACCCGGTCGCGGCGGTGGTCAAGCGCGGCGTCGTCGTGGGCGCGGTTGGATGAGCCGCCGCGCGCGCGCGAGTGTCCGTTCGGCGTCGTCGGCGTTCTCGAAGGCACCTTCGATCGTCTCCGCCTGGGTCACGAGCGCCGGGTCCCGCGGGCAAGTGACCACGTAGCCGCCCTCGCGGGCCTCCGTCAACCGGAGCTGCCTCCGTCCGTAGGTCACGAGGTAGGACCGCCTTCGAGTGGGCTTCGCCATGGCCCGTGCAGCGTAGCTCGCTCTCGCGGGAGGTGCCCGAGAAGCCCAGCCCCGCTGGGTAGGGCTCGCGATTCCGTGCCCGACCGGTAATGCGCTCCGAGGGCGCGCCAAGGGGAGGTGTCGCCGCGCATCGGCCGGTCGAACCGGCCCGCGACGACGAACCCCGACTCCCTGAAGCCAAGGAATCCGACCATGAAGCCCTTCTCCCTCCTGTCCCTCGGTTGCGCCCTGACGCTCTCGACCTTCGCCAACGCGCAGATCATCGCCGGCATCCAGCCCGCGGACGTGGCCGAGGCCATGGAAGTCCAGCCCGCGCTCGACGCCCCGCAAGCGGAGCTCGTCGAAGCGGAGGCGCTCGCGTGCCTCGCCAAGGGCAGCCGCGAGACGATCACCTACGACCGCTACGCGAAGAAGGTCAACTTCGCCTTCACGATGAAGAACCTCGATCTGAAGCGCACGCTGCTCGCGGGCTTCGTCGTGCGCTCGATCTACACGCGTCCCGCGATGAACGACGGCCCCGAGGTCGACTCCGCGTCGTTCCGCGTGCGCCTCGGGGCCGGCGAGACGAAGACGTTCTACGGCCAGCTCAACTGGGACGCGCCCGAGGGCAGCGTGCCGCGCCTCGTGCTCCCCGATCCGCTCGTCCACGCCGAGCAGGTCCTCCGCGCGCAGTTCGAGGCGACGCCCGTGCTGCAGGCGCAGGCGGCGGACGAGCCGATCCCTGCGACGCCGGAGCTGATCGACGCGGCGGCGTACGGGGGGCTTTCGATCGGCCGCCAGTCGGTGACCTGGAACCGCCGCGACCGCACCGTGAGCTTCACGATCGTCCTGCGCAACAACGACGCGAAGTACGAGCTCTCCGTCGGCGGCGCGGTCAAGACGATGAGCACGCGGCCCCAGTCGCCGACCGGTCCCGAGACGGACGGCATGGGCTTCCGCGTGAGGATCCCGGCCGGTGAGACGCGCGTGATCAGCGGCACGCTCGCTTGGGACGATCTCGGTGGCGCGGCGGTCCCGCGCATCGCGCTGCCCGACAAGCAGCTCCACAAGGAGCTCATCCTGAAGGCGCAGTTCGAGGGCCTCGTCCTGAACCCGTGAGCGAACGGCCGAAGCACCTCGGCGAAGCACGGCCCGGCGCACCGCGCGCCGGGCCGTGTGCGTTCGAAGCACCGCGCGCGCCCCCTTTCCCGCGCATGCGGTCGACCGTGGCCGCGCGAACGTCTGGCCGCGGCCGCCGTGAACGGGTCTAATCCCTGCATGTCCCTCGTCGAGTGCGTTCCGAACTTCAGCGAAGGCCGCCGGCCCGAAGTCCTCGCTCCGATCCTCGACCAGATCCGCTCCGTGAAGGGCGTGAAGCTGATCGACCACGGCATGGACGCGAGCCACAACCGCGCCGTGGTCACGTTCGTCGGCGCGCCGACGGCGTGCGCGGACGCGGCCTTCCGCTCGATCGCGAAGGCGAAGGAGCTCATCGACCTGACGAAGCACACGGGCGAGCATCCGCGCGTCGGCGCGACCGACGTCGTGCCCTTCGTGCCGCTCGAGGGTTCCTCGATGGAGGAGTGCGTCCGGACGGCGCACGCGCTCGGGGAGCGCGTCGGGCGCGAGCTCGAGATCCCCGTCTACTTCTACGAGGCCGCCGCGAAGCGTCCCGAGCGCCGAAACCTCCCCGACGTGCGCAACATCGGCTTCGAGAAGCTGCGCGACGCGATCGCGACCGATCCCGCGCGCGCGCCCGACTGCGGGCCGAAGCAGTTGCATCCCACCGCGGGCGCCACGGTGATCGGCGCGCGCTTCTTCCTCATCGCGTTCAACGTGAACCTCGAGATCCAGGACGTCGCCGTCGCGAAGGAGATCGCGAAGAAGATCCGCGAGAAGGACGGCGGGCTCCCGGGCATCAAGGCGATGGGCTTCATGCTCGACGACCTGCAGTGCGCGCAGGTCAGCATGAACGTGTGCAACTACACCGCGACGGGTCTCGAGCGCGTGTACCGCGAGATCGAGGGCCTCGCGCTGGCGAAGGGCGTGTCGATCCGCGAGAGCGAGCTCGTCGGGCTCGCGCCGCGCGCGGCGCTGCCGAGTGGAACGGCCGAGCGCATCCGCCTGCGCGGTTTCGACCCGAAGAAGCAGGTCATCGAGGAGCTCCTCTAGTCATGCAAGCGCGCTGGAAGCTCGGTTCCCTCCTCGCACCGCTCGCCTTCCTCGCGCTCCACCTCGGCGCGCTCGCTCCGGCGGAGCTCGCGCCCCCCGTGCTCGCCCTTCCTGCTCTCGCGCAGCAGCAGGAACCGCCCAAGGCACCGCAGAAGTGCCTGAAATGCCACGACCAGGGCCGCCTCCCGTGCTCCGAGCACCCTTCCGCCGAATGCGAGTGGGAGCTCGACGTCCTCTACTGCAGCGAGATCTCAGGCTGCGCGGTCTGCGGCGGCGTGGGCTGGGTCGACTGCAAGGACTGCGAGGACGCCGTCGCCGAGAAGTGGCTCGTCGACCGCCGCGCGAAGGTCGCGGCGCGCAAGACGGCGCTGAAGTTCATCGACGACGCGATGAAGCGCGAAGTGCGCAAGGGCGAGAGCGCGCACATGGTGCTCGTGTGGGAGATGGAGGAGATGAAGGTCGAGAAGCGCCGCCTCTCGCGCCACGAGCTCCTGCACCTCTACTTGAAGCGCCTCGAGACCCTGTACGCCGACTTCAGCGCGCGGCTCCAGGTGAACGAGAAGCTCTTCGCGGGCAAGCCGAACATCTACGTCTGGTACATGCCGCAGGACCACGACCAGTGCGGCCTGTCGCTCCTCGAGCAGAACGCGAAGGGCGGCGTGAAACTGCTCGGCCCGACGCCGCGCTACACGATCTGCGGCAACAAGCAGAACTTCAGGGACGACGACGCGCTGCACCGGAACATCGTCCACAGCACGACGCACCTCCTGCTCTCGTGCGTCGCCGTTCCGGGATGGATGGGCAACATCAAGGGCGGCTGGATGGACGAGGGCCTCGCGCACTGGTTCGAGGACCGCTACTGGGGCATCTGCGACAACTACTGCTACCAGGAGCAGAACTCGAACGTCGACTTCAAGGGCGGCAAGTTCCGCCTCGCGGTGCGCCGCATGGTGGCGGAGGGGAAGGCGCCGCCCGTGGCGGAGGTGATGCAGCAGAACGTCGACACGCTCACGCTGCCGATGCACGCGGTGTGCATGTCGTACGTCGACTACCTGATCAACCAGGACGGCGCGAAGTTCTACGCGCTCTCGAAGAAGCTCAAGGCCAAGGTGCCGTCGGGCGACGCGTTGAAGGAGATCTACGGGATGCGCCCGCTCGAGTTCGAGGCCGTGTGGAAGGCCTTCGTGCTCGCGACCTACCCGACGCGCTGACGTCCAATACGGGGGGAAGCGCGCGTGCCTCGCGGGGGCCGTTCGCCTATCCTCTCCGCCCATCATGGCGCTCATCGAACCGCGCACGCTGAAGGGCTTTCGCGACTACCTGCCCGAGCAGATGATCCCGCGCGAGCGGTTGATCGAGACCGCGCGGCGCGTCTACCGATCCTACGGGTTCCTGCCGATCGACACGCCCGCGCTCGAGTACGCCGAGATCCTCACCGGCAAGGGCGGCGACGAGAGCGACAAGCAGCTCTACCGCTTCCAGGACCACGGCGGGCGCGACGTCGCGCTGCGTTTCGACCTCACCGTGCCGCTCGCGCGCTTCGTCGCGCAGTACTCGAACGACCTCGGGTTGCCGTTCAAGCGCTACCACATCGCGAGCGTCTGGCGCGGCGAGAACACGCAGCGCGGACGCTACCGCGAGTTCATGCAGTGCGACTTCGACACGATCGGGGTCGAGCACATCGCCGCGGACATCGAGGTCGGCTGCGTGATTCACGATTTGCTGCGCGCGATCGGCTTCGAGGAATTCCGCGTCCGCGTGAACAACCGGAAGCTCCTGACCGGCGTGCTCGAGAAGCTCGAGCTCGCGGGGAAGCTCGTACCCGTGCTGCGCGCGATCGACAAGCTCGACAAGCTCGGCGCGGACAAAGTCGCCGAGGAGATCGTGCGCGAGGCGCAGGCGACGCCCGAGCAGGCGCGCGCGGTGCTCCGCTTCGCGAACCTGCGCGAGTCGCTCCCGAAGGACGCGGGCGACGACGCGCTCATCGCCGCGCTGCGCGAGCACGCGCGGGGGAACGAACGCGCGGAGGCGGGTCTCGCCGAGCTCGCGACGCTCGTCGAAACGTCGCGCAAGGCGGGCCTTCCCGCCGAGCGGCTCCAGATCGACCTCTCCATCGCGCGCGGGCTCGACTACTACACCGGCACCGTGTTCGAGACCGTGCTCGGTGCCTTGCCGTCGATCGGCAGCGTGTGCTCCGGCGGCCGCTACGACAACCTGGCACAGCTCTACACGAAGGAGCGCCTGCCCGGGATCGGCGCGTCGCTCGGCCTCGATCGCCTGCTCGCGGCGATGGAGGAGCTCGGCATGGTCGAGAAGCGCCGTGCGTCGGCGTCCATCTTCGTGCCCTTCTTCGACGCGGCGCGTCTCGCCGACTACCTCACGCTCTGCGCGCGCCTGCGCAAGGCGGGCTTCGGCGTCGAGTTCTTCCCCGAGCCGAAGAAGCTCGGCGCGCAGCTCAAGTACGCCGACCGGCGCGGGTTCAAGGTCGCGCTCGTGCTCGGCGAGGACGAGTGGAAGAACGGCACGTGCCAGGTGAAGGACCTCGCGGCGCAGACCGCGCGCAGCGTGCCGCAGTCGGCGCTCGAGCACGAGCTCGCCTTGTTCCGCGGTTGACCGCGTCGCCGTCCGGAAGCGCGCGCGGTGGGATGGGCCCTCGCGGGTGCGGAAGCCTTTTCCGCCCGAGAATCCCGCGGTTTTCGCGCCCTTCGTCGCGCCGCGCGCGCCCGGAGCACGGGGTACATTTCGTTGGCAACTCCCTTCCCATCGTCCCGGGGCAGCAGCTAGTGGTGGTTGCTGCCCCGCGGACACCTCTCCGCGTCGAGGCGGTTGCCACGACAACCGCCCATGGACCCGCTCCTGCGCTCGCGCGCCGACATCGACCGACTGGACAAGGAGTTCCTGCGCCTCTTGGCGGAGCGCATGCACGCCGTGCGCGCGATCGGCGCGCACAAGGGCGCGAACCCGGACGCGCCGCTCGTGGACGAAGCGCGTGAGCGCGAAGTGCTCGAGACCTGGGCGCGCGAAGCGGAGAAGCTCGGGCTCTCCAGCTACTTCGCCGGCCGCGTGTTGCGCGAGATCCTGAACTGGTCGCGCCGCGACCAGGAGCGCTTCCTCGACGCCCACGCGAAGCCCGCGAGCACTGCGAAGGCCGTGCGCGTCGCTTACCAGGGCGTGCCCGCGTGCTACAGCGACCTCACGATCACCAAGGTGTTCGCGACGCGCGACGTCGCGCGTGTCGAGCGTCTCGGCCGCAAGAGCTTCGTCGCCGCGATGGACGCGCTCGAGGCGGGCGAGGTCGACTACGCGCTCCTCCCGATCGAGAACACGATCGCGGGCAGCATCAACGAGGTGTACGACCTGCTCGCGAAGCGCACGGTCACGATCGTCGGCGAGGAGGTCTGGCCGGTCGAGCACTGCCTCGTCGGCGTGCCGGGCACCGTCCTAGAGCAGGTGCGCACGATCCGCAGCCATCCGGTCGCGCTGCAGCAGTGCCAGCGCTTCCTCGACGGCCTCGTCGGCGTCACCGCGGAGAGCTGGCACGACACCGCCGGCGCCGCCGAGTCGATCGCGACGGAAAAGGACGCGCGCGTCGCCGCGATCGCGTCGGAGGAAGCGGCGCGGCAGTACGGCCTCGGCGTGATCCAGCGCGAGATCGCCGACGAGCGCGTGAACCTGACGCGCTTCCTGTTGATCGGCCGCGCGCCCGAACCCGTCGATCCGCGCCGGCCCGCGAAGACGTCGCTCGTGTTCGCCGTGAACCACCGCCGCGGAGCGCTGCTCCAGTGCCTCGCGGCCTTCAACGACCAGGGCATCAGCCTGACGAAGCTCGAGAGCCGCCCGCAGCCCGCGACGCCGTGGGAGTACGTCTTCTACGTCGACTTCGAGGGCCACGTCACCGACGCGCGCGTCGAGGCGGCGCTCGGCGCCCTGCGCGAGCACACGAACCACTTGACGATCCTCGGCAGCTACCCGCGCCGGACGGAGAGCGCCTTGGAGCGCCGTCAGCTGCCCGTGCTCTCCGCCGACATCGAGCATCTCGGCATCGAACCCCTCGGCATCGAACTGGTGGAGCCGCTCGACGACGCGCACACGCTCCTCGCCACGTGTCCCGCCGAAGCGAAGCCCGCGGCGAACCCGAACTTGAAGCTCTCGAGCCTCAAGCAACCCGGCCAGCGCACTCAGGTCGACGTCAGCGGCGTCGTGTTCGGCGGCGAGCGCTTCGTCGTGATCGCCGGGCCGTGCGCGGTCGAGAACCGCGCGCAAATGCTCGACGCGGCGGCGATGGCGAAGGCGGGCGGCGCTTCGATGCTGCGCGGCGGCGCCTTCAAGCCGCGCACGTCGCCCTACGCGTTCCAGGGGCTCGGCTTCGCGGGCCTCGAGCTGCTCGTCGAGGCCGGGCACGCCTACGAGCTGCCGGTCGTGACCGAAGTGCTGCGCGTCGAGGACGTCGAGAAGGTGGCCGAGACGGCGGACATGCTGCAGATCGGCGCGCGGAACATGCAGAACTTCTCGCTCCTGCGCGAGGTCGGCCGCGCGCGTAAGCCGGTGCTCTTGAAGCGCGGGATGAGCGCGACGATCGAGGAGCTCCTGCTCGCCGCCGAATACGTCATGGCGGGCGGCAACCACCGCGTCGTCTTGTGCGAGCGCGGCATCCGCACGTTCGAGACGGCGACGCGCAACACGCTCGACATCAGCGCGATCCCGGTCTTGCGTGCGAAGACCCACCTGCCCGTGATCGTCGACCCGTCCCACGCGGCGGGCCTGCGCGACCTCGTCGTGCCGCTGGCGCTCGCGGCTGCCGCGGTCGGCGCGGACGGCGTGATCATCGAAGCGCACCCGCGCCCCGGCGAAGCCCTGTGCGACAAGGACCAGGCGCTGACCGGCGACGACCTCGTGAAGCTCTTCGCGCAGTTGAAGCCGATCGTCGAGGCGCGCGGCCGGACGCTCTGACGCGACGCACGCGCTGCGTCCCTCGGCACCCCATCGCGCGGTGGCCCCCCGAGGGCGGGTCCGAGAATCGTGCGGGGTCGTCGTCCGTTCCGTGGGCCCGAGTGCCAGACTTGATACGGCGGACATTGGGGAGCGACGCGCCACTCGTCGCAGCTCGTCCTTCGACCACCGCAGTCGGACGCTCGTCGCGAGCCTCGGCCGCGACGGCCCGCGCACCCTTGCGCTCCCCTGCGCAAGGTCGATCCAAGGGCGCGTCGACCGGCACGGAGCCAGCGTCCATCGGCATGGACGTGCAGCCCGCACGATCGCATCCAGGGTTTCCCGGCGCCCTTGTCCCGCTCGGTGCGCGAGGCTCCAATGCCCTGGATCCATGTCGCGACTCGCCCTCACGAGATTCGTCGTTCCGCTCGGGGTGGCCGCGGCGTTCCTCGTGTGCTCGAGCGGCTGCTCCAAGCCCGAGCCGCCGATCGTGATCTGGATCGAGGTCGACACGCTGCGCGCCGACGCGCTCGGGTGCTACGGCAACGCGATGGTGGGGGAGAACGGTGCGACGGCCTCGCCGAACGTCGACGCGCTCGCGCGGGACTCCGTGCGCTTTGACCACGCCTATTCCGCGGCGCCGTGGACGATCCCGAGCCTCGTCACGCAGCTCTCGGGCAAGTGGCCGTGGGAGCACGGCGAGACGCGCCTTCTCGAGCCGATCGGCGAGGCGCACACCGAGCTCGTCCCGCTCCTGCGTTCGCACGGCGTGCGCACCGCGGGCGTGATGACGAACTTCGTCGCGACGTCGAAGCAGGGTTTCGAGCGCGGCTTCGAGCGCTGGGACGACTCGCTTGCGAAGGGGCACGATGGTTCGTTCGCGGAGCCGGCGCTCGCGCAGCTGCTCGCGTTCGGCGACGAGCTCCGCGCGGACGCGCCGGGCGGGCTCCTCTTGTTCGGGTGGTTGTTCGAGCCGCACTACCGCTACGAAGCTCATCCCGGCCTGCGCTTCGGTCCGGGGTACGGTGATGCGGCGTCCACGCCGTACGCGGGGTCGCTGAAAGGCGACGAGGAGCTCAACGCGCTCTTGCGCGAGCGCGCGCAGCTCACGGACGCCGACCGCGCGTTCTTGCGCGGCAACTACCAGAGCGAGATCGCGGAGCTCGACCGCGCGCTCGGGCTCTTCGTCGCGGGGTTGAAGGAGCGCGGCCTCTACGACCGCGCGTGGATCGTCTTCACGGCCGACCACGGCGAGGAGGTGCTCGACCGCGGCTGGATCGGGCACAGCGTGACGCTCCACGACGAGCTCGTGCGCGTGCCGCTGCTCGTGAAGCCGCCGCGCGCGGTCGACGCAAAGCTGCGCGGCCAGGCATGCGACGCGTTCGTGAGCTTGATCGACCTCCCCGCGACGCTCCTCGCGATGGCGACCGGACGCGACCCCGACCGCGCGAAGCTCGAGCTCGGCCACAGCCGCTCGCTCGTCCCCACGATCGTCGACGGCGCGCAGCCCGAGCGCCGCTGGCTCTACCTGCACACCGACTTCGCGCCGGTGGTGAAAGACGATCTCGCGGGAGAGAAGAGCGCCGACCAGTGGGGCGTGATCGACGCGCAGCGGCGCCTGAAGTGGATCGTCGATCGCAAGGACACGCTGCCGCGCGCGCGGCTGTTCGACCTCGCCGCCGATCCGGGCGAACTGCACGATCTGTCCGCAGCCCCGAAATGGTCGAGCGTGCTCGTCGAGTTCCAGCGCCTGCGCGCGCTCGTCCCCGCGCCGCTCGCGAGCGACGTTCCCGCGCCGTTCTGGGTGCCCGAGGATGCGTGGCGACCGAGCGGGTTCGCGGTGGGTGATCGCACGGGCCTCGGGCCGGGTTTCGGAGCGGTGCGATGAGCGCTTCGCTTCGCGAACGCAGCGCGCCGTGGATCGAGGGAGCGTTGCTCGCGCTCGTCGTGCTCGCGATCCTCGCGTGCTCCGGCGACGCGGTGCGCGCGTCGTACCACGGCTATCTGCACGTCACCGTGGGCGAGGCCGTGCTGCGCGAAGGACTCACGCCCGAGAACCCGTACCACGCCGGCGCGCCGCTTCGGTACTACACGCTGTATCCCGCGCTCGGCGTGCTACTCGGCCGCACGGGCATCGGCCCCTGGTGGGGTTTCGTCGCGTTGAACGTGCTCGCGGCATTCCTGCTCGCGCCCGCGCTCGACGCGCTCGCTCGCGCGTGCGGCTTGTCCTTCGTCGCGCGCCGCGCGGCGTTCCTCGCGGCGGTGCTCGGCTTCAACGCGCTCGGGTGGACGGGTTTTCTCGCGGTCGAGGACCTGCGCTTCGGCGCGGCGCCGGTGTACGCGCTCCAGCCGCTCTGCTACGCGGGGCGCGCGTTCGGTTGGGACGCGCGCTTGCAGGCCTTCCTGCCGAAGTTCCTCAACGTGTCGTCGTTCGCGCTCGCGCTCCCGTTCGCGTCGTGGGCGCTCGCCGCGGCGTTCGGGAGGTACTCGACGCGCCGTATCCTGCTCGCCGGGCTCGCGCTCGGCCTCTCGACCGCGCTCAATCCGCTCGCGGGCCTCGTCGCGGCCGTGGGGCTCGCCGCCGGCGTCGCGCCGGCGTTCGTGCGCGGGACGAAGGCGCTGCGCCTCGCGTGGCTCGCCGCGGCGGTGCTCGCGGGGCTCGTGGCGCTTCCGTTCCTGCTGCCCGCGCTCGCGTCCGCGCCGCACGGACCGTCGCTCACGGGCAATCCGAACCTCGGCGGCTCGCCGCTCGCGAACTGGATCGGGCCGCTCGCGCTCGTGCTCCCGCTCGGCGTACTCGGGTTCATGCGCATGGCAAGCGGCGTGCGTTGGCGCCTTTCGGTCGTGCTCCTTCTGTGCGCCGCGCTCGTGCTCGTCGGCGAGATGCCGCAGGGCAACGAGTACAAGCTGGAGCGCATGGGGGCCTTGCTCTGGGCGCTGCCCGCGGGCGTCCTGCTCGGCGAGTGGTGGAGCGCGGGGCCGTTCCCGCGGCGCAAGGCGCTCGTGTGTCTCGTCGTCGCGACGCCGACCTTCGCCCTCGTGCCGTGGGCGTACTTGGAATACGGGGCGCAGGGGCCGGAGCTGCCGCTCGTCGTGCGCGATCACGGTCGACTGCGTCCGCCGGAGGGGCCGAGCGCGACCGCGCCGTACTTCGTCGCCGGACAGTCCAGCCTCGACGCTCCGCGCGCGGTCGTCGTGATGAACCACTTCGAACCGGGCACGCGCCTTCCTTCGGGACTCGTGCAGGGCAACGCGTTCGCTCCGGCGCTGGACCACGCGCTCTTCGTCGACCTGCCCCAGATCCACAACGAAGGCCAGCCCGACCTCGAGCGCCGCCTCGACCTCGTCGCCGCGTTCTACGACGGCGAGCGCTCGCGCCCGCGCGACGGAGTGGTGCGCACGCGCGCCGCGGCGCTCGCGGAGCTCCGTGCGGTGCTTCCCGACCGGCCCTACCTGTTCTTCGTGCGCGAGGGCGAGCCCAGCGTGATCGAGATACTCACCGCCGCCGGAGCCGTCGAGTGCGCGCGCGCGTCGGGTTCGGTGCTCTTCCGCCTCGCGCCGATCGCGACCGCCGTGCGCGAGGACCGCTGACCGTAGGATGAGACTCGTGCCGCGCTCCTCTTCGACGATCGCCGCCGCCTGCGCGCTCCTCGCGTTCGCGTGCTCGCGTCCGGCCGAGCCCGAGCGTCCGCGCCATCTGATCCTCGTCACCATCGACACGCTGCGCGCGGATCATCTTTCCGCGTGGGGCTACGCGCGCGGCACGAGCGATGCGGCCGGGGCCGCGAAGCGCGCGTCGGCGACGGGCTTCACCCTCGACGAACTCGCGGCGCAAGGAACGCGCTTCGCGCACGCCTACACGCCGCGCGGCGAGACCTTCCCCGCGCTCTGTTCGCTCTTCACCGGGAAGCCGCCGCCCGAGACGGGCGTGCTCGGCAACCAGGAGACGCTCCCCGCCTCGAACACGACGCTCGCCGAGCGCCTGCGCGCCGCGGGTTTCCAGACCGCCGCGTTCACGACGAACAAGCTGCTCGTCCCCGGCTCGGGCATCGAGCAGGGCTTCGACGTCTTCGAGAGCGACTTCGGCGACGAGCGCGACACGCAGGTGCTCGACCGCGCGTCGCGGTGGCTCGCCGAGCGCCCGAAGGACGCGCGCGTTTTCCTTTGGGTGCACCTCATGGGGCCGCACCTGCCGTACGACCCGCGTCCGTCGAACGGCATCGACTTCGCGGGGCTCTTCGCGGATCCGAGCTACACGGGGAGCGCGAACGGCTCGCGCGAGTTCGTCGACGCGGCCTACAGCGAGCAACGCGCGCTCACGCCCGCCGACCGCGCGCGGCTCGTCGACCTCTACGACGGCGAGGTCGCGCGCGTGGACCAGCTCGTGAGCCGGTTCGCGCAAGGCCTCGGCCACGCGCTCGACGAGAGCCTCCTCGTGTTTTGCGCCGACCACGGCGAGGAGCTCGGCGAGCGCCACGGCTACTTCGGCCACTCGAAGTCCGTGTCGTCGGCCGTGCTGCACGTCCCGCTCTTCCTGCGCTTTCCGCGCGGCGTGACGCCCGGCAGCGTGCGCTCGGAGGTCGCGCTGCTCGAGGACGTCTTCCCCACGGCGCTCGCGCTGTTCGGCCTCGCGCCCGAGCGCGCCGCGCGCGGGTTCGCGCTCGACCGGCTCGCGCGCGGCGAGAGCGATCCGCGCTTCGAGGGCCGCGTCGCGATCGGCGCGTGGCGTTTCTCGATCTTCACCGCGGCCGACGCGCACCGCCGTTTCGTCTTCGACCCCGAGCGCCGCGAGCCCGACGAGATCCCGCGTGGTCCTTACCCGATCCCCGAGTTCGCGCTCTACGACCGCGATGCGGATCCGCGCGAGCTCGTCGACGTCGCGCCGAAGGAGCTGGAGCGCGCGCGCGGGCTCCAGCGTCGGCTGCGCGAGTGGATCCGGGCGCTCGAGCCCAACACGGAGGCGCAGCCCGAGCTCACGCCGGCGCGCAGGTCGGCGCTCGCGGAACAGGGCTAGGTCGGCGGCGACGACGACGGCACGTGAGCGGCAC
>JACRIO010000236.1 GCA_016220035.1 Planctomycetota bacterium
CAGCGTGCACGACCGCGAGCGCATCGGCTACCTCTACAGGCGCCGCGGGCGCACCGCGGCGGCGGCGCCGATGCTTCGGCGCGCGCTCTAGCTCGCGCCGCGCCACTCGCAGGTCTTGAACCACCTCGGCGGGCTCTACGTGGCGCTCGGGAACTTCCCCGAGGCCGAGCGCCGGCTGAAGCAGGCGATCGAGGTCGACGAGAAGAACGAGCAGGCCCTCAACAACCTCGGGTTCACGCTGGAGCAGCAGGGCAAGTTCGCGGAGGCCGAGAGCATGTCGCGGCGCTCGCTCGCGCTCCTGCCGAGTTACTCGCGCGCGGCGTTGCGCCTCGCGGTGCAGTTGCGCAAGCAGGGCCGCATCGACGAGGCCGTCGAGGCGCTGCGGCACGCGAACGAGCTCGGCATCACCGCGTTCGACCGCCCCGAGTTCGACAACGAGATGCGCGCGCTCCAGGCCGCGAAGGCGGCGCCGCGATGACCCGTCGCCGGCGTTGCGTGCTCGGGTGCGCGATCGCGATCGTGCTCCTGCCGGTGCTCCTGTGGAGCTGTGCGCCGCTGATCCTCGGCCAGATCGCGGGCGCGTCGCGCCACGCGCCGGAGGAAATGGAGCGCGGGCTCTCGCCCGCGGCGCGCGCGCTGTTCGACCGCGCGTACGCGGGGCTCGATTCGCAGCGCCTTCTGGACGTGCACACGCACGTCGCGGGGCTGGGGGCGAACGGCAGCGGCTGCAGCGTGAACCCCGAGATGCTCACGTGGGCCCATCCGTGGAAGCGCGCGCAGTTCCTCGTCTACGCCCACGCCGCGCGCATCACCGACCTCGAGCGCGGCGACGAGCAGTTCGCCGAGCGCCTGCGCGCGCTCGTCGCGTCGAACCCGCGCCACGGGCGGCACGGGTTGCTCGCGTTCGACCGGCACTACCGCGCCGACGGCACGATCGACGAGGCGCGCACGGAGATGCACGTCCCGAACGACTGGGTGTTCACGCTCGCCGCGCGCGACCCCGAGCTCTTCGTGCCCGTCTGCTCGGTGCATCCGTACCGGAAGGACGCGCTCCAGGAGCTCGAACGCTGCGCCGCGAAGGGCGCGAAGCTCTGCAAGTGGCTGCCGAACGCGATGGGCATCGACCCGATGGATCCCAAGTGCGATGCGTTCTACGCGAAGGCGGCGGAGCTCGGCGTCGCGCTCCTGTCGCACTCGGGCGACGAGCACGCGGTCGACGCGGAGGGCGCGCAGGACCTCGGGAACCCGCTGCGCCTGCGGCGCGCGCTCGAGCACGGCGCGACGGTCGTGCTCGCGCACTGCGCGACGCTGGGCGAGGGCGTCGACCTCGACGATCCCAGTAGCCAGCGCGTCCCGAACTTCGAGCTCTTCCTGCGCCTGATGGGCGAGGAGCGCTGGAAGGGCCGCCTCTTCGGCGAGATCTCGGCCGTCGTGCTCGCGAACCGCGCGACGAGCGTGGTCGGGACGCTGCTCGAGCGCACGGACCTCCACGCGCGCCTCGTGAACGGGAGCGACTACCCGCTACCCGCGATCCGCGTCGTGTGGTCGGCGCGACGCTTCGCGAACGACGGCTACCTCACGGACGAGGAAGCGCGCGCGCTCGAGGAGCTGTACGACTACAACCCGCTCGTGTTCGACTTCGTGCTCAAGCGGACGCTGAAGCACCCGAAGACGGGCGCGCGCTTCGCGGACGACGTGTTCCTGGTGAAGCGCGAACTCGGGTACTGACGCGCGGCGCTTCCGTCGTCAGGACCGCTCCGGCGCGCAGCCGCAGTCGCCCGCGTCGGGCTTGCACTCGGCGGGACCCGACGGGAGCCCGCGCAGGTCGCACTCGACGCGGCAGCGGCGGAAGAGCTCGTCACGCAGCCGCGAGCGCGCGCGCTGCACGCGCGACTTCATCGAGGACGGTGCCAGCCCGAGCTCGCGCGCGAGCTCCGCCTGCGACTCCCCGGCGACGTCGACGCGCTCGAGCAACACGCGGTCGTCCGTGTCGAGCTCCGTCATCAACTGCCGCACGCACCCGGCGATCTCAGCGTCGTCGGCCGGCGTTCGGTCGAGGACGAGCTCCGCCTCCAACGCCGCGTGTTCGCGCGCGCGGGTGCGATGGAAGTCGACCAGCGCCGAGCGCGCGACCGAACGCAGCCACGCCCAGGGCGAATCGAGCTCGCCCTCGCGCCGCGCGCCGACGACGCGCAGGAGCACGTCCTGCACGACGTCGTCCGCGTCGGCCGACGACGGCACGCGCCGGCGCACCCAGGTGCGGAGGCGCGTGAGGAACTCGTCGTGCGTCGTCGGTTCCATGAGAGGAAGGGAGCGCGGCCCGTGCGGAGCGCGATCCGCGAGCCTACCGCGCATCGCGCGGCGTCGGCTCGGCCCAGCAGGCCGGAGTCGAGCAGCAGGCCTGCGCCCTGGGGGCCGACTTCGCAGCGGGCTCGGCGCAGCCGACGGCCGGCGCCGCGCTCGCGGGCTTCGCCGCGGTCTCCGCGCAAGAACCCGGCACGCAACAGTCCGGATCGTCGTCGCAGCAACCCGGAGCGCAGCAGTCCGCGCCCGCCGGCCCGCGGCCGGCCGCGGCGGAGTTCGAGTGCGTCGGCGTCGCGCTGCACGCGCAACACAAGAGGAGGATCGGGGTCAGCAGGTGTTTCACTTCGTGCTCCATGTTCGGGTTTCGCCGGGCCGCAGGGGCCGCGGCGCGCGAGGAGACGGACGGCGGGCCGCATGGACGCAGGTCTTCTCGGAATCCCACGCGCTCCGAGCCCCGTGCAACCCCCGCGCATCGGCCGGAGGCGTTCGGACGGGCCCTCCACGGAGCGTGACCAGATCATGGAACGCTCGGTCGAGGCTCGAGGCGGCGCACGTGACGATCGCACGGCACGTCCCGCCGATGTGCGCCCTATCAAGTTCGGGACAAGAACACCTGCCGCGCTCATCGGGTCGTGTTCGCCACCGAGTTGGTTCGAGCGGCGCGTCGCACCAAGGCGAGCGGATAGGCTCGACATACGAAATGGTGGAAGGTTCAGATCCGCCCGAGCTGCGCCGCGAGGACACGGAGCACTCACGACCGCATCGAGAACGAACGTCGGGGCAACGCGACCGAGGCTGCGAACTCCCCGGACCTCGAACCGGCGAGCGCGCCTGACACTCCCCCGATTCAAGCTCGAGGCGGCGCACGTGGCGCTCACTCGGCACGTGCCGCCGATGTGCGCCCTATCGAATTCGGGACGGGAACACATCCCGCACTCGTCGAGTCGTGATCGCCCTCGAGTCGGCCCGAGCGAAGGGTCGCGCCGTCGCGAGGGGGCAGGTTCGACCTGCGGCAGGCTCGTCGGTCCAGATCCAGTCGAACTGCGCCGCGAGGAATGGAGCACCCAGGGCTGAAACGAGCACGGTCCCCGCGGCAACGCGACCGAGGGTGCGAACTCCCCGGACCTCGAACCGGCGACCGCGCTCGAAACTCCCCCGATTCAAGTTGGCCGCGCCGGCGGGCGCGAGTCCTTGAACGCGGCCAACGAACTCCCGATCAGCGCGCCGCGCGCGGTCGCCGCAGGTACACCCACACCGTGGACCGGTGGCTTTTCGGGCGCAGCAGCGGCGCGAGTTCGAGAGCGACTTGCGCGCGCGCCTTCCGCAGCGCGCGGACGAGCGGCGCCAGGTCGAGTTCGCGCTGAAAGGTAACCTCGAACGCATCGCGGAGGTCTTCGTCGCGCCAGAGGCGTTCCTCCGCGTAGCCATGCTCCGCCAGCAATGCGGCGCGCACTTCGTTCCAGGCGCGCGTGCTCCGTGCATCGAGGTCCTGCAGGAGGACCTCGAGCTCGCGCTTGGCGCGCGCGCGCTTGGCAGTGAGCACGGGTTCGGGACCCTCGACGTACACGTCATCGCCGACGACGAGGTCGAGGATCCCGTCGGAATTCCAATCGGCGGCGCACGGTCGCGCGCCGACCTGAGGACGCTGCGCGAACACGCTCCAGCGTGTCCCCGTCGGGTCAGGCACGAGCACCGGGGGCTCCGTGGGCGCGCCGATCAGGATCACCGGCGCTGCGAACTCGGCCGTGCCCTTCCCCGCGAAGAGCAGGAGGTTGCCGTCCCAACCGCCCGCGACGACGTCGAGGAACCCGTCGGCGTCCCAGTCGGCGAGGCACGGCGCGCACTCCCAGTCGAGCGCCATCGCCTTTGGGCCCGCGCGCATCGGCGTGCTGGCTTCGAGGCGGGCGAACGCGTGCGGACCAGCGTGGTTCACGAAGAGCCGCGTCTCGCCCCAGTGGTCCGCGTTCACGAGGTCGAGGTCGCCGTCGCGATCGAAATCGCCGAGCGCGACGGAGGAACCCTGGTCCACGAGCGTTCCGGACTTCGCGAAGGGGAGGAGCTTGGCTCCTGCAGCGAACGTTCCGGTGCCGCGACCTGCGAACACGAAGGCGGAGTCCGTGTACCACGAGCCGCTGACGAGGTCGGGCACCCCGTCGCCCGTGACGTCGCCGAGGTTCGGCGTGAACTCGCTCCCGTCGCCGTGCGGCACGCGCGCATCGACGCCGCCCGCCTGCACGAGCTCCGCCTTCTCGAAACGCGGCCGGCCGCGCGCGCCGACGTTGCGGCGGAGCTCGACGCGCCCGTCGGAACGACCGACGAGCAAGTCCGCGAGCCCGTCGCCGTCGACGTCCGCGAAGCATGGCGCGGCGCCGCCGGGCTCGACCTCGATCTCGCCCCCCGCGTCGCGGACGCGGAACGGGCGCTCGAACTCGGGCGGGAACTGCGCGAGAGCCAGGAGTACGGGGAGCATCGCGTCGGCGCAACCCGGGGCGGTGTCCGAGGTCGCGCGTGTCCTCGCCGAATTCGCGGAGCGGACGCCCTTTCGCCCGCGCCCAGTGCCTCCGATGCCGCCCTCCGCGCCGTCCCGCGTCACGCCGCCGGCGCGCGCCGCGGCTCCGCGTTCGCGCCGACCTCGTGCGCGAGCGTGAGCAGAAGGTCGGTCTTCGTGATGCTGCCCACGAGCCAGCCGCCCTCGGGTTCGACGACGGGCAGGCGCTCGCCGGGGTGCTTCGAGAACTTCTGCAGCGCTTCCTCGAGCGTGGAGTCCGGCCCGATCATCGGGAACTCCTCCTTCAAGAGGTCCTCCGCGATCACGACCGAAGCGAGGCGCTCGTCGTGCAGGTGGGCCTTGATGTCGTGCAGCGGGATCACGCCGCGGAAGCGGCCTGCATCGTCGACGACGTAGAGGTTGTGGTGCTGGTGGCGCGCGAAGGTCGCGGCGATCAGGTCGAAGCGGTCCTTCTCGCGCACGCGCGGCGGGTCGGGCTTCACGAGGTCGCGCACGAGCATCGTCGAGAGGCGCGGCTCCGGCTCCTCGCCTTGGTGCAGGACGCGCGCGTAGATCGACTCCTTGCGCAGCGCCTTCGACGCGCCGTACGCCGCGACGCACGCGAGCATCAGCGGCAGCACGACGTCGTGGCTCAACGTCATGTCGAACAGGATCACCATCGCCGTCAGCGGCGCGTGCGTCGTCGCCGCGAGGAACGCGCCCATGCCGACGACCGCGTAGGAGTGCGCTCCACCCGTCACCGACGGCAGGAGCGCGTGCACCGGCCCGCCGTAGAGCGCGCCCACCGCCGCGCCGACGAGCAACGTCGGCGTGAACACGCCGCCGACGGCGCCCGAGCCCACGGTCGCGAGGGTGGCGACGAGCTTGAACGCGAGCAGCACGAAGAGCGCCGACCAGACCCAGCTCGTCTCCAGGATCAGCCGCAGCGCGTCGTACCCGTTGCCCCACACGTACGGATGCTGGATCGAAAGGACGCCCACGATCAGCCCGCCGGCCGCGAGTCGCATCCACAACGGCACGGACCACGCCTGGAAGAAGCGCGTGCTCTGCTCGAGCAGCCACAGGAAGATCGGCGCGAGGACACCTGCGACGAGCCCGAGGCCCAAGTAGGTCGCGATCTCGAACGCGGACACGAACTCGAAGTCGCGCACCTGGAAGAGCGGCAGGTCGCCGAGCGTCGCGCGCGTCACGATCGTCGAGAGCACGGCCGACACGACGAGCGGCCCCATGCTCTCCATCGCGATCGAGCCGAGCACGACCTCCGCGACGAAGAGCGCGCCGCCGATGGGGGCGTTGTACGCCGACGCGATGCCGGCCGCGCCGCCGCACGCGACGAGCAGGCGCAGCCGCGCGCGCGGCAGGCGTCCGAGCTTGCCCACCTGCGACGCGAGCAGCGCGGCGAGCTGGCTCATGGCGCCCTCGCGCCCGATCGAGCCGCCCGACGCGACCGAGAAGAGCGACGACGTGATGCGCACGAGCGCCGGCCGCGCGCGGATCACGCCGTCGCCGACCGTGACCGCCTCCATGTAGTCGCGCGCCTTCTTGCCGCGCGCGAGGCGGATTCCGTACTGGAGCACGAGCCCCGCGACGAGTCCGCCGAGCGCGGGCACGAGGAGGCGCTGCCACCACGGGAGGCCTTCCGCCGCGATCTGCAGGCTCGCGCCGCTCTGCGTGAAGAGCCACTGCACCCCCTGCGCCGCGCGCCGGAACGCGGGGCCCGAAATGCCGCCGAGCACGCCCACGAGCGCCGCCCAGGCGAGCATCACAGTCGCCTCGCCGGGCCGGAAGCGCTCGGCGAGCCACATCCTGAGCGCGAGGACGCGGGTGACGGCGTTCCGCATCCGCGCGAGCGTACGGGAACGCCGCGCGGGACTCCACGCCGGGCGCCCGGGGCTCCGACTCCCGCGGCGCGGCTACGCGATCGGGCGGAGTTCGACTTGATTCGGCGGACATGCCGGTGCGCCACCGCGCTCGCCGCGGTCGCGCGATGGCCCGCCAACTTCCTCCCGAAGCGCCGACAACGTGCGCGCTTCGTGCCGCGCGCTCGCTCCGTCGTTGAGTACCCAACTCGCCGCGCTACACTCCGCGCCCTCCCGCGGGCCCCGAAGCCCGGATGCCCCGCGGTGCCCGAGAGCAGAACCCCCTCATGAAGCCGACAGCATTGGGAATGGTCGAGACCAAGGGTCTCGTGGGTGCGATCGAAGCCGCGGACGCCATGGTCAAGGCGGCCATGGTCGACCTGATCGGCAAGGAGAAGGTCACCGCCGGCTACGTCACGATGTTCGTGATGGGCGAGGTGGGCGCGGTGAAGGCCGCGACCGACGCCGGCGCAGCCGCCGCGCGGCGCGTGGGGGAGCTCGTCAGCGTGCACGTCATCCCGCGCCCGCACGACCAGCTCCAGTTGATCCTCCCGCCGATGGAAAAGCCCAAGGACGCCGGTCCCAAGGGCAACGCGAAGAACCCCGATTGAGCGGCTGAGCGCGGCGCCCACGGCCGCGCGGCACCCGGCGAGGGACCCTCTTGCAGCTCGATCCCGACCTCGTGGCACTCCAGGAAGTGCGCGACAACGTCGCCCGCGCGCGCGCGGCGTGCGAGGCGGTGCACGACTACTCGCAAGCGCAGATCGACCGCGTGTGCGAAGCGATGGCGAGCGCCGCTTCGGCGGCCGCGTACGACCTCGCGAAGCTCGCCGTCGAGGAGACGGGCATCGGACGCGTCCACTACAAGGTGCTCAAGAACCTGTTCGGCTCCGAGGGCACCTGGAAGTCGATCCAGGACGAGAAGACGGTCGGGATCATCCGCCGCGACGAGCAGCGCGGCATCGTCGAGATCGCGACCGCGTCGGGCGTCGTCGCGAGCATCATCCCGACCACGAACCCGACCTCGACGGCGATGTTCAAGGCCCTGATCGCGCTCAAGGCGCGCAACGCGATCGTGATCTCGCCCCACCCGCGGGCGGTGAAGTGCATCGCGGCCACGGTCGACTGCGTGTTCGAGGCGGCGCGCAAGGCCGGCGCGCCCGCCGACTGCGTCACCTGCC
>JACRIO010000237.1 GCA_016220035.1 Planctomycetota bacterium
CCAAGCCGGCGTCGCGCACGCGCACGCTCTGGCTCGCGTTCCTCGATCAGGCCGGAACGGTGCGCGCCGTCTCGCGCGTCTCCGCCGCGCAGCCGGTGAGCGACGGCCTCGTGCGCGGGACGCGCGTGTTCCGCGAGCATGGCCGACCGAAGCGCGAGCTCCCGCCGTTCGAGCGCGAGAAGCGCTGACACGCGTCAGCGCGCGACGTCGACGCGCGCGCCGGGCGCGATCGCGCCCGTCCAGAGCGCCGCGCCTTGCGGGGGCCCCGGCGCGCCGAGCTCGAAGAGCTCCGTCTGCCCCGCGGGCACGGCGAGCTCCAAGTCCGTTTGCGCGGGCCCTGGTCGCACCACGGTCGTCACGACGACCGCGTTCGAGCACTGCGTCACGAACGCGAGGCCGACGGCGCCGTCCCAACCCGAGAGACGCACGCTCGCGCCCGCGATCGTCACGTCGAGCCGCCGGTCGCCGAAGTCGAGGTCGACCGCTCGGCGCACCTCGCGTCGGATGCGTCCGCGCGCCGCGTCGCGCACGCAGAGCACGCCCGCGCCCTTCGGGACGTCCTGGAACACGAACTCCCCGCCGGAGTCGAGCGTTGCTGCCTTGGGCAGCGTCCACGCGTCCGCCTCCGGTTTGGTGAGCACCGCCGTCCAGCCGTCGAGGTCGACACCAAGCCAACGGAGGGCTCCGTGCACGGCGCCCTCCCACTCGAGGCGGAGATCGAGCTCGACGCGCGCCGTCGCTCCCGCGCGGACTTCGACGCGGGTCGGAGTCGATCCGCTCGGAGCACGCGTGGGCAGGCCGAGTTCGTTGGTGAGCAGGCGGCGGAAGAACCAGGTTCCGGGCGCGATCCCGGGCAGCGCGAAACCGCCGTCGCGCTCCACGCGCATCTGCAGCACGCGCGCGCCGCCGTTGCTCGCTCCCACCCAGAGCCCCGCGGTCGGCACGCCGCGCGGTGCGAGCAAGCGACCCGCGATCGCTCCGGCGGCGGGGAGGCGCAGCACGAGCGGCTCGATCGCGTCCGCGCGCTCGAACGGACCGAACTCGGCGTTCGCGTGGCCCGGCACCGTCGCGGCGATCACCCACTTCCCGCGGCAACGGCAGGTGGCGGCGAATTCCCCCGCGGCGTCCGTGCGCGCGCTCACGGCTCCCGCGCCGAAGTCGAGGCGCTCCGTGAAGCGCGAGAACGAGCTCACGCGCGGCGGATCCGCGAGCGGGACGATTTCGAGCTCGACGTCGGCCAAGGGCGCGCCGCTCGGGTCGAGCAGTCGTCCGCGCGCGATCGGCGCCGCGGCGAGCTCGATCACGACCTCGGTTCCCGCGGGCGTCGAGTCGACGTGCTCGCGGACGGCGCGCTCGAAACCGTCCGCTTCCACGACGAGCTCGACCGGCGCGGCCGGGAGCGCGAGCTCGAACGCGCCCGACGGATCCTCGACCACGCGCGACGCGATCGAGAACGGCCCGCCGTAGGTCGTCGTGGCCTCGAAGCGCGTCACCGGAGCTCCCGCGCCGTCGCGCACGCGGAAGCGCGCGCGCCTGGCGGCTGGGAGGACGTAGGTCGTCGCCTCGGCGTTCGCTCCGGCGTCTCGAACCCGCAAAGCCCCGCGATGGCCCTCGGGGTCGAACACGTGCAGCTCGGCGGCGGTCGCGCCCATCAGGTCCAGCGTGAAACGACCGCGTTCGTCGGTAGTGACGCCGGGAATCCAGGCTTCGTTGATGCGCCGATCCACGCGGATCGATGGCAATGGAGCGCCCCGTTCGTCCACGACCACGCCGCGGTGAACGCCGACGCGTGCTGCGAAGACGAGGTCGGGGACCTCCGTCGCGGCGCCTTCGTCGACGGTGACCGTGTCCGAGACCTGCGCCGCCCAACCCGTCCCCACGGCGCACACGCGGAAGGCGCCCGTTCGCACCTGCGGCATCGTGTAGCGACCGTCGGCGCCCGTGCGCGCCGACTCCAGGGCGCGCCGTTTGCCGAGGCGGAGCTCGGGCCAGGCGGCCTGCTCCTCGAAGTCGAGCTCCGGCTGCGTGAGCACCACGTCGACGTTCGCGAGCGGCGCGTTCGCGCCGTCGACGACGCGGCCGCGGATCGAGCCCGCGCGCTCGATCACGACGTCGCCGAGGTCGAGCGCCCGTCCCCAGTTCGCGGTCACGAAGGTGATCCGCTCCGCGTGGTCCGGCGCGGAAAGGTGCGCCCAGAATTCGATCGTCGCGGCGAGCGCGCGCCCGGGCGCGGCCGCGGCGCGCTCGAGGACGACCTCGATCGCGCCGTCGGGTCCCGCGCTCGCGGGCTCCGGGAGCGCGGGCGCTTCCCCGCCCATCACGCCGTCGCAGCGCAGCGTCGCCGAGGTCACCGCGCGGCCGCGGCCGTCGACGGCGCGCAGTCGCACGACCGCTCGGGTCGCGGGAAGCGCGAGGTTCGCGGACGCGGGGGCTCTCGAGCTCCGAGGCTCCGCGCCCGCTCCATTCGAAGCGTCGTTCGAGCTGTTCGCGCCCGGCGTCGGCGAGTTCACCGTGGAGACCGTTGCGCCGCGCTCCATCGCGGCCGATTCACGCTCGGACCGGCGCTCGCCGAACACGACGTAGCTCGCGACGGCGGCGAGCATCACGACCACGACCCACGGAGCGAGCCCCCCGATGCTCGTCCACGATCGCCGGGTCGCCGCCCGAAGCTCGTCGAGCCGTTTCAGGAGCGGATCGAGCCAGACGATCCAGGCCCCGCGGTCGCCGCGGAGCTCGTGTTCCATGCGCTGCCGCAGGAGCTCGGCCCCGCGCGCCAACCGCGCACGAACCGTGGCGACGGGGACGCCGTCCGACGTCGAGATGCGCTCCAGTGCCTCGCCGCGAACGTGGTAGCGGAAGAGGGCCGACCTGAACGGTTCCTCGAGCCCCAGCAGCGCATCGATCAAGCGGCGCTGATCGAACAGCTCGCACGGGAGGTCGAGTTCCCGCGCGCCCGCGGAGGTCGTGTCGGGCCGAGGATCGGATGCGGACATGGAGGACCTGGGCGAGAGCATCGCGCGGTGAGCGCGGAGTCGCAACGACCGGACTGGCGAACGAGTCGGATTCGGCGTACCCGTCGACGGTCGAGCTCGGCGGGTTCACGATCGGGACGCCAGCCGAACGCACGCATCCTCTCGCGAGAGGCCGATCGCGACGGGCGGACGACGCCCCGCGCGATTCAGCGCACGCAGTCGACGCGCGCCCCTGGACCGATCACGGCCGACCAGAGCACGGCCTCCAGCGGCAGGCCCTTCACGCCGAGCTCGTGGAGCTCCGTCCTCCCCGCGGGAACGACGAGCTCCATCGGCTTCGACGTCGCGCCCGCGCGGACGATCGTCGTCATCCGCGCTTCGCCCGCGCACTCGGACACGATCGCCAGCCCATTCGGACGATCCCAGCCCTCGAGCCGCAGGACCGCCGCGTCCATCACGCAGTCGAGCCGCCGCTCGCCGTACAGCAAATCGACCGTGATGGAGAGCTCGCGCCGAACGTCGCCTCCGGCGGCATCGCGCAGCGCGATGTGCGCTTTTCCGGGGGCGAGGTCGCGCAGCTCGAAGCGGCCGCCCGCGTCGATCGGGACCGCGCTCGGTGGAAACCAGGGATCGGGTTCGGCGAGCTCGTGGGCGGCCGTCCAGCCGTGGAGCTCGACGCCGGCGCATCGGAAGTTCCCGATCACGGACGCGGTCCATTCGGTGCGCAGGTCGAGGTCGACGCGCGTGGTGTTTCCCGCGACGACGTCGACGGCCAATGGCGCGGGAGCGACGGGAGCGCGCGTCGGGCGCCCGACATGCGCATCGACGAGCCGATGGATCCACCAACGCCCCGGCGCGAGCTCGCGGAAGCGGAACGTCCCGTCCCTTCCGAGCCGGACGGGGATCACGCCGAAGTTCCCGAAACACGCTCCGACCCAACACCCTTCGGCCTCGACTCCCGGCGGCGTGAGCAGGCGGCCTTCGATCGCGCCGGGTGCGGGGAGGCGGAGTTCGAGCGGAGTTCCCGCCCGGAAGGCGTCGCTCTCGAAGGGTCCGAACTCCGCGCGCGGCCGATCACGAGCCGTGACGACGAGGGACCAGCTCCCGTCGCAACGCGCCGTGAATTGGAAGCGGCCGTCCGCGTCGGTCCGACTGCCCTCCGCGCAATCGAGGTACCCGAACCGCGCCGGGAACCGAGTGGCACGACGGAGCTCATCGGGGTTCGCCGGCGGCTCGAGTCGCACGGAGAGGCCCGCCGCCGGCGCTTCGTGTTCATCGAGGAGGCGACCTTGCACGACGGGCGCGAGAGCGAGCGTGAACACCGTCCCCGCTCCGAGTCGCGCGGGATCCAGGTCCGGCCATGCGCCGCGAGCACGGCCCTCGGCCACGACTCGGAGCTCGAAGGGTGCGGCAGGAAGCACGACTTCGACGGACCCCGACTCGTCCTGCACCGCACCCGCCGCGATGTGCATCTGCCGGCCGAGGATGAGGCAGTACTCGAAGTGCGTCACCGGCGCTCCGTCCTCGTCCCGCACCGTGAAACGCGTTCGACGCGCCGCGGGCAGCACGTAACGGCGCACCGTGCTGGAGGGCTCGACGGACTCGACGAGCAGACCACCGAGCTCCCCGCTCCGATCGAAGAAGTGCAGATCGTCGTTTCCGGCGCGGCCCGCCTCGAACGCGAAGAGTCCGTCCGCTCCTGTGCCGCATCCGAAGTCCCAGTCGCCGTCGACGTCGCCGTCGCCGCGCCGGTCCACGCGCACATCGAGCGCCGGCGCGCCGTGTTCGTCGACGACGACGCCGCGGAGCACGCGCTGCGCTTCGACCAGGACGAGGTCGGCCAACTGCGTCGTCTCCCCGACGGACACGCGGAACGCCGCCGAGGCGCGCGTGCTCCAGCCGTTTCCGCCCGACCACGCTCGGTAGACGCCGGTCTCGACGCCGACGATCGCGAACTCGCCGTGCGCATCCGTGACGGCCGACTGCCAGGTGTAACGTCCACCATTCACGAGCTCCGGCCAAGCCGCCTGCTCCTCGAAGGTGAGGTGCGGCAGCGTCAGCTCCACGATGCGGCTCGCGATGGGCGCACCGAACCGATCGACCACGCGGCCGCGAACGTCGCCGGCGGGAGCGATCACCACCTCGCCGAGGTCGTTGATCTCGCCCGGCGCCATGACCACGGACAGGTCCTTCGAGCAGTGTCCCGGCGCGGTGAGCGCGACCCAGACGGGCCCCGAGGTTGGCGTCGCCGTCCCGGATTCGAGGGCCGACACGTCGATCGGAAGCAGCACGTTGCCGTCAGAGTCGGCCTTCGCGACGAGCATCTCGCGGGGGCGCGGTTCGCGTCCGAGCAGGTCGAGGGTGAGCGTCGCCGACGGCACGACCCCACCGCGTCCATCGACGGCGCGCAAGCGGATCGCCGTGTTCGAGGGCGGCGCCGAGGCGACGGCTTCCGCGCTCGAATGCGCGATGGAGGTGCGCGCGTCGCGAGAGGCCGACTCCGTGGTCCGGACCGTTCCCGGAACGACGTCGCCGGCTTCCGCGCTCCGCGGAGCCGCGGCGAGCTCGATGGGCATCGAAGCGGCCCGGCTCTCGGACGATCGCTGCGCGCGGATCGCCAGCGCGCCCATGCCGGCGAGGAATAGCGCGAGCGCGACCCAGGTCGCCGCGGCGCTCGCATTCGCGGTGCGAACCACGGTGCGCGGGGCGAGCTCGCGGTGCTCTAGGAGCGGAGCCAGCCAGGCGAGCCACGCCGCGCGACGGCCGCCGGATTCCGTGTCGAGCCGCGCACGCAGGAGCTCGATCCCGCGCGCCAGACGGGATCGAACGGTCGATTCGGGAACGCCGTCGGCCTGGGCGAGGTCCGCGCACGATCGCTCTTGGTAGAAGCGCCGCACGATCGTCGACCGATACGGTTCCTCCAGCGCGGCAAGCACGGTCGCGAGCCGGCGATGACCTTCGAGTTCCGCCTGGAGCTCGGCGGGATCGTCGGGCGCGCGTTCGGGAGCGCCGGCGCGGCGCTCGTGCTCGTCACGGCGTGCGGCCGAGCGGCGTTGGTTCGAAGCCAGGTTGCGCAGCACGCTCGCGAACCAGGGGCGGACCGATGCGCGCGCTTCGGGCGGGTGCTGCAGGGCGCGCAGGAGTCCGGCTTGGAGCAGATCCTCGGGATCGACGCCCGGCGCCGCCAGTACGCGCGCGAGCCGACGGCCGAACGCGAGTTCGGACAAGACGGCCTCGAAGGCGCGGCCGGGAATGGCTTCGGGAGCGGGCACGCTGGGAGCTCAGCGCGGTGAGCATCCCAGCGTGCGCGTGAAAGTGCAATTCGGGGCGGCGACGGGCCGCGTGCGCGGAGTCCTTGAGCGGAGCCGCCGGGGCCGGCCTCGTCCGCGGGTTCCGGCCGTTTGAGCGCTCGATCGCGCGGCTCAGAAACCGGGGAACTTCGTCGCGATCAGGGTCGCGATGCGCTGCTCGATCACCGCCTGAGAGGCGTTGGGAATGCCGTAGCTGAAGGAGCGGGCGAGTGCGTTCGTCGTGCCGTTGAGCACGGTGACGGTCTTCAAGGGGACGTCGCTCGCGAACACGCTGTCGTCGCACTGCGTCCACGCGCCCTGCACCGCGAGCGCGGCCTTCAGCGCCTGCACCTCGATGCGCGAGAGCACCGCGACCGCCGCGGCGCCCGGATCCGCCGCGTCCGTCGTCGCGGCCATGAACGCGTGACCGTCGTCGTACACCACGAGATGCCGATACGTCGGGCCTGCGAGCGTGGAGCCCGCGACGTCGTAGACGAGCAGCGGCTCGTGCAGGAACACGTTGCAGCAGCCGGCGACGGGATCCAGCGGCGCCGCGGGCGGGATCGACGTCTGCGAGGCGAGCCAGAAGAGCGGGGCGAGGAAAGTGGGGACGAGTGCGAAGCGCAGCATGGGTACTCCTTGTCGGGGCTGCGCGCGCGCGACCTGCCGAGACCGCGCACGCGCCGCCGTTGGGTTGCGTGCGCTTCAGTCCGCGGCGGCGAGTTTCGGCCGTAAGCGGGCGGTCAGGTTCGCGTGCGCGCGGTGTCGCGCCGTGCGGGCGCCGTTTCGCCGTGCGAAGTCGTCGCGCCGTTCGGGCGCCGTCGCGCCGTGCGCGCGGGGTCGCGCCGTTCGGGCACCGTCGCGTCGTGCGCGCGCCGTCGCGCCGTGCGCGCGCCGTCGCGCCGTGCGAACGGGGTAGGTCGAGCTCCGCGCGGCTCAGACGCCGTACTTCGTCTTCAAGATGCCGCGATCGACGCCGGTCAGGACGTCGCGGACGAGCTCGAGGGTCTTCTTCGTCTCGAAGTAGGCGGAGTGGATGTCGCGCTTGTTCGCGGTGAAGAACTTCGAACAGTCGGCGTCCCACACGTTGTCGGGGAGCGGCTGGGTCCGATCGAGTCCGCTGCGACCGAGACGGCGCTTGCCGAAGTGCTTGAGGCCCGCGGAAACACCGAGCACGTCGTCGCGGCCGGAGTAGAGGGCCGTGATTCGATAGGTGAGGTTCGCGATCGCATCGCCGTCGGAGCTGGTCTGGCGCTCACCGCTCGCGAAGAGGTCGTTGTCGACGTCGGCGGCGATCATCACGAGCTGGTTCACGAGCGACACGAGCAGCGGCTGGTTGTTGCGCGTCCAGGCGTACTGCATCGCGTTCTGGAGGACGTAGTTGCCCATGCTGTGCGCGAGGACGGACGTCTTCGCCTTGCAGGGCGCACCGTCGGGGAGCGCAGCCTCGTGCTGTTTGCGCAGCATCCAGTCGTAGAGCGTGTTCAGGACGCCGGCGAGGTCGGGTGCGGTGGCGCGAGCGTCTTCGCGGTCGGGCAGGTAGCCGTAGACGTTGCCGTTGGAGGGCCACGTGAAGAGGACGCAGAGGCCGAGGCTGTCGGGGCCGGTGTAGAGCGAGCGACAGAGTTGCTCGTAGCGCTCGGCGGCTTCGGACCAGGTGTTGTTGTAGCCGTGGACGAAGAGTGTGACGTGGCGTTGCTCGGTTTGACGCGACTCGGGGACGGAAGGGAATTCGTCGGCGGCGGCGGCGATGAGGGTTTGGAAGGCGGCGGCGTTGGGGACGGGGCGCCAGCGAGAGAGCTTGTGCAGGCCGGGGGTGTCGGCGGTCCAGTAGGTGAGAGGGCCGCGTGAGCGACCGAGCTCGTCGGGGGTGGTCGGAGCGCGGTTGGAGATCATCCAGTACTTGGGCATGGGTGGGGCCTCGCGCAGCGGGGACGGGGGGACGGCGGGTGATTCCACCAGATGATCGAATGCGGCGCGGTGGGGAGCAACGCGCCGGCCAACCGCAGTGTGCCGCAGGGGTCCCAATCTCCCTTGCCGTGGGCGCGCTCCCGCGTGCCCGCGCTCCCCCGGGGAAAGACGACGCCGATCGCCATTCCGACGGCCGCGGCCGTCCGCCACCCCGGCTCGCGCGATGTCCGCCGAATCAAGAGCCGGGCTCGAGGCCGCGACGGTGCGCGGCATGACGACGAACCGAGGTCGACGACCGAACCGAGACCGAGCACGCGCACACCCACCCTTTGCACACAGCGAGCGCCGAGCGGAGCGCGTCCCGCTCCTACCGGTGCGCGTCGGTCCGCCAACGCGGCTCGCGCGATGTCCGCCGAATCAAGTCGCTCCTTCGTCGCGACGGCCCACGTCGCATGAAGCTCCCCTGCCGGCGCAGGTCCCCCGTCGGGTCGTCCCGTGGCTCGCCGACCTCGGCTTCGGAGCGGGTGCGGGCCACCGTCGCCTCGAGCTTCCTGGTTGCTTGAGACCCGGCGCCTCCGTCGCGCATCTCCCGCGGGCCGTGTGGTCGGGAGCGGCCGGACGCTCGGAGACCGACGCAAGATCTCCCCCGAATCAACCGAGACTCGGCGTCCCGGTCGCGCATCCCGAGCATGTCGCGCGGTCGGATGCGGCCGGACGTTCGGAGGCCGGCGCAGATCTCCCCCGAATCAAGTCGCTCCTTCGTCACGACGGCCCACGTCGCATGAAGCTTCCCTGCCGGCGCAGGTCCCCCGTCGGGTCGTCCCGTGGCTCGCCGACCTCGGCTTCGGAGCGGAGACGCGGGCCACCGTCGCCTCGAGCTTCTCGGTAGACCGTGCTCGAGGCCACGACGGTGCGCGGCATGCCGACGCCCCGAGGTCGACGACCGACCCGAGACCGAGCACGCGCACACCCGCCCTTCGCGCACGGCGAGCGTCGACGGGAGCGCGTCCCACTCCTCGCGGTGCGCGTCGGTCCGCCGACGCGGCTCGCGCGATGTCCGCCGAATCAAGTCCGCCCGACATGGCGCGCGGAACGCGTCGGGCCGACCCATCCCCTCGGAACGCAGGCGTGGATCGCCGGTCCGACAGCCTGGCCTGCCCGTGGCCGTGTCCGGGAGTTTGGGCTCGCCGCGAACGCCGACCGGAGGCTCGGTCGGCGTGCCCACCGAGTGTGGTTGGGGAGAGACGACTCGCGGGTGAAGGCCCTGAGTGACCGCCGCGCGGCACGGAGCGTTCGAGGCGCGGTGGGCGCTGGCCGCGAGACTGCATTCGCGGTGCGTCGGCGACTGAGCTCCGCCGGCCTTGGCTCGGCGCGAGCGTTGGTTCGACGCCGGATTCCGGCCGCGCTCGCCTTCGCGTTGCGATGGCCTTGCTCCGGATCGGCCTCGATGCTTCGGCGGCTTCCGCTCTCGGCCGCCATGGGCGGCCGAGGGGAGAAGCGTCGTCGCGGAGGAGAGCCGCGAGCGGGGTCGATCCCTCTGGGCTGGCGATCGCTCTCGGACGATCGCCGGCCGCACCGATCCCTGGCCCTCCTCCGCGAACGACTGGGGCTTCATTCCGGGCAAGGAGTCGAACGAGGTGCGCGAGCGGGCTCGAACGGTCGGTGCCTGGAACTGCGGCGTCGCCGTGCGGGACGGGCGGCGCTGGAAGAGGGACCGGAGTGCGCGGGGGTGGTCCGCCAGGAATCCCGCGGAAACCGGGGAGCGGGTCGATGTCCGGGAACGGCGGGCGCGGCACGGCGAGTGTGCAGCGCGAACCTGGGCGGACGCGGAGCTCACGACCCTCTTACGGCCGCGGGGAATCCTCGGCGACTGGAGCAGTAGGGAGGGCGCGCGCTCTCCCGCGCGGTCGCGGCGATGGGCCGCGACGCCTGACAACGCATCTCCCGGGACTCAGGAACCGGGAACGCGGCGGAGTTGGACCCGCTCCGCCGCACCTGAACACGTTTCGGACGCGAGACCGAGGTCCGGCGCTTCGTGAAGAGAACCCGCCGGACCGCGCGTCGTGAAGTGTGATCCGCACGAGCAGCACACTCGCCCAGGAGCTTCGGCTCCGGGGCGGACGAGCGCGTTCGAGCGGCGCGGTCGTGAAGACGAAGCGGAGGAGGACCGGCGACGGTCCTCCTCATTCGTTTCGCGCCGTCAGGTCGTCGCGCCGACCGCGTGCTCGCCCTCGGCGAGCGCTTTCAGCTTCTTGAAGAACGACTTCGTCTGCATGCGGCCGAAGAGCGCGAAGAGCGGCCCGAAGATGCGCATCCAGCCCTTCATCTCGGCCGAGAACGTGTAGTCGAGCCGCGTCGAGCCGTCGCCGAGGTCGGCGAGCCGGTACTCCTCGTGGAGGACGACCCCGCGCATGCAGCCGCCCTCCACCTTCATGACGAAGCGCCGCTCGGGTTCGTACTCGAGCAGCGTCCGCTTGTACTCCGACAGCTTCCTGCCTTCGCGGATCCTCAGGAGCGTCTCGTAGCCCGGGCGCTTCGGGCCCGGCGTGATCGCCTCGACCTCCTCGAGGCCGCGCAGCCACTGCTTCGAGCGTTCGGCGTCGTCGAGCCACGGCCAAAGCCGCGCGGGCGTGCAATGGATGATCTGACTGAATTCCATCCTCATGATCGGCTCACTTGCGGCGCGTGTAGGTGAACTCGACGACCTTCGTGTTCTCTTCCCCGATCGACGTGTCGTGGACTTCGTACACCATCTTGTCCGGCGCGGGGAAGCGCCAGACGTACTTGACCATCTTGTCGTGCTCGCCCGACATCGGCTCGTCCATCGTCCCCCAGAGGATCAGATTCTTGTCGCCGAAGTCGAAGTTGCCCTCGTAGGTGAGCAGCGTCGTCGTCATCGAGTCGATGTTGCTGCCGACGTATTTCTGTTTGTAGCGATCGAAGCCGAGCTGCCCGAAGCTCCTCACTTTCAGCTTCATCGATCCCATGTCCATCTCGCTCTCGGCCTCCTGCTTCAGCCAGCGGCCTTCCACGATCCACGAGAACGTCGCGGTGCCCTTGGTCACCGTCGGTTGCGATCCAGGACCGCCCATCCACATGCGCATCTCGGTGTCCCACGTGCCGATCCACTCGGCGAGCTTCGCGTGGCGATGGTCGGTCTTGTTGACCTCCATCCAACGCTGCATGCCGTCGGCGGCGAACTGCGGCGCGAGCGGCTTCTGGCCCTCGCCCTTCTTGTCCTGCACCGCCGCCGTGGAAGCGAGCGCCAGGACACCGAGAACGAGCACACAAGCTGCGAATCGATTCGAGAACATCAGCATCTCCTCCTCTTCCTCATCGGACGACGTTCAGGGAACGCGCTGCGTCAGGTCTTCGCCGGTGAGCAGCGCGTGCGCTTGCAGGATGCGGGCCGCCGCCTGCACTTCGAGGCAGTTCTGGCGCTCGTCGCTCGCCTCGGCGCGCCGCCAGCGCTCGAGCGCCTGCGCGACGACGGGGTCGAGGTGTAGCGCGCCGGGCAGCTCGCAGGCCATCGGCAGGACGAACAGCGCGAGACCCGCGAAGACGGCCGCGCCGGCCGCGCGTTCGTGGCGCGCGCCGCGCCACACGGGCCGATCGAGGCGCGCGAGACGCAGCAGGAGCAGACTTGGCCCCGACACGAACGCGCTCGCGCCGAGCGGCGCCGACGTGGCGAACCTGCGCTCCGCGGCCGCGAGGAGCGAAGCACGATAGTCGGAAGTGCGCCCGCGGAGCTCCCGCGCCACGCGCGCGTCGGCGCCGAGCTCGCGCAGCTCCGCGAGCCGCCGCCCAGCGATCCACACCGCGGGATGGAACCAGAAAAGCACCTGGAGCGCGTTCACGAGGCGCGCCTTCAGCGGGTCGCGTCGGCCCAGGTGCGCGAGCTCGTGCAAGAAAGCGTGCTCGCGCTCGACGCTCGCATCGGGTTCGAGCAGCACGGGCGGGAGAACGATCACGGAGCGAGAGCGCAGCAGCAGCACCGCGGGGCCGCCGAAGGCGTCCGACACGCGCACTTCATGAGAGCGTGCGAGGCCGAAGCGCCGCGCGAGCCGCGCGCACTCCTGCTCGATGCCGCGCGGGGGCGGTTCGGCGCTCGCGACGAGATGCTCCAACGTCCGAGTTCCACGCCCAGCCCGTATGGCAAGCAACACGACGCCAGCGGCCCAGATCGCGAAGATCCAGACGAGCGCCGTGCTCGAGGTCTGCGCGGGGACGGCGTTCCAATCCACCGCCGCGCGCTCCGCGACCCGCGTCGACAAGCTCCACGCCGCGCCGAGCCCGGGCGGAAGGACGAAGCGCAGGAGGAGCGCGCACCACAGCCCCGCGCGCACGGCGAGCCATCCACGGCGGCGCAGCACGAAGTCGAGGGCGAGCACGATCGCCAAGAGAACGCCCGCCTGCAGCGTCACCCCGATCGTCCAGCTCCACCACGCCGCGATCACGACCGGCTCCCCTTCTTCTTCGACGCCGCGATCAAACGTTCGAGCTCCGCGCGGTCGCGCGTCGAGAGCTCTTCGCTCTCGAGCATGAAGTGCACGAGCGAGCCGAAGCCGCCGTCGAACGCTCGCTCAAGCAGTCCGCGCACGGCGCTCGACCGCGCGCGTTCCTCGCGCAAGAGCGGGCGGTAGACGCTCGTACCCGCGTCCTTCTCCTCTGCCACCGCCCCCTTCTCGACGAGGCGCGCGAGCAGAGTTCGCAACGTCGTGTAGGCCCAGCTCGTTTCCTCCGTCAACGCGTCGAGGAGCTCGCGCGCCGTGGCCGGATGGCTGCGCCAGAGCGCACGCATCACTTTCCACTCGGCGGCGGAGAGCGCGGGGTCGTCGGGGGTCTTACGGGCCATGTGGACGGCCAGCCTACTACACGTGTAGTAGGTGTCAAGCCCTCTACCGGGTCAGACCCAGATCCCGCCGAGCTCCCCGGTCGAATCGCCGTGCCGCGCCGCGTCGACGCCGAAGCGGCGCAAAAGCGAGAGGTGCAGGTTCGCGAGCGGCGTCTCCGTCGGAACGCGGACGTGTCGCCCGCCCGCGAGGCCCCCGCCCGCGACGAGGATCGGGAGCTCCTCGTGGTTGTGTCGGTTGCCGTCGCCGATGCCCGAGCCGTACACGAGCGTCGTGCGGTCGAGCAGGTACGCGAGCTGCTCCACGTGGAAGCGGTTGATCTTCGCGACCTTCTCGAGCTTCTGCGCCTCGCCGCCGTGGTGCGAGAGGTCGTGGTGGCCCTCGGGCGCGCCGAGGAACGCATAGGAGCGGTTCGAGCCTTCGTTCGCGAACGTGAAGGTCGCGATGCGCGTCGTGTCGGTGCGGAACGCGAGCACGAGCAGGTCGGAGAGGAGCTTCAAGTGCTCCGCGTAGTCCTTCGGCTTCGCGTTCGGCCGCTCGTCGGGCCTCACGTCGGCCGCGGCGTCGCGCTCGGCCGCCTCGATGCGGCGTTCGAGTTCGCGCACGCTCGACGCGTACTCGTCGAGCTTGCGCTGGTCGTTCGCGCCGAACTTCGCCGCGAGCGCCTTCGCGTCCTCGCGCGCGAAGTCGAGCACGCTCTTGCGCCGCCGCGCGCGCTCGGCGCGTTCCGCGGGCGAGAGCTCCGCGCCGTCGAGGAAGAGCCGCTCGAACACGAGGCGCGGATCGGTCTCCTTCGGCAGCGGCGTGTTCGGCGTGCGCCAACTGATCGTGCTCGAATACGCGCACGAGTAGCCCGAGTCGCACTGCCCGGAGAGCGCGCCGCCCTCGCAGCCGATCTCGAGCGAGCGCAGCCGCGTCCGATTGCCAAGCGTCTGCGCCGCCACTTGATCGGCCGAGACGCCCGCGCGCAGGTTCGCGCCGTCGGTCTTGAACGGCTGCGCGCCGGTCAGGAACGACGCCGCCGCGCGCGCGTGGTCGCCCGCTCCGTCGCCGTTCGCGCGCGCCTTGTCGAGCGCGAGCCCGCTGAGCACGAGCAGCTTCGCGCGGTGCGCGGCGAGCGGCTCGAGCGTCGGAGGCAGCGTCTCGAGCGCGCCCTCCGTGCCCGGCGTCCACGCGCTCATGTGCGCGCCGTTGGGCGCGTAGAGCCACGCAACACGCCGCGGCGGCTCCGGCGCGCGGCTTCCCGCGCGAGCGTGCAACGCCTCCAGCCACGGCAGCGCGAGCGCGACGCCCGCGCCGCGCAGCACCGTCCGCCGATCGAAGCGCGCGCTCATCGCGTTCGATCGTAGCAGCTCATCCTTCGACGCGGCGCTCGAGGAACGGCTTCGAGCGCACGATGCCGAGGATCAGGTCGGCGAGCGCCGGGTCCTTGCCCGCGAACGGTGCGAGCACGGCGTCGATGGACGGATCGTCCGCCGGACCGAGCCCGCGGCCGAGCGCGTAGGTCATCAGCTTCTTCACGAGCGCGCGCACGAAGCGCGGGTCGCGCGTGAGCTCCGCGCGCAGGTCCGCCGCGCCGCCGAGGCGGGTGCCGTCAGGCAGGTCCCCGCTCGCGTCGATCGGGAACCCGCCGTCGCGCTCGCGCCACGCGCCCGTCGCGTCGAAGTTCTCGAGCGCGAAGCCCAGCGGGTCGAAGCGGTCGTGGCACGCGCCGCAGCTCGGGTTCTTGCGGTGCTCGAGCAGGCGTTCGCGCAGCGACGCCGCATCGACGGCCTGCTTCGACTCGTTCAGGTCCCCCACACCCGGCGGCGGAGGCGGCGGCGGCGCCGCGAGCAGCACGTCGAGCACCCACTTGCCGCGCTTGACCGGCGACGTGCGCGTCGGGTTGCTCGTCACGGTGAGCACCGAGCCGTGACCGAGGAGCCCGTTGCGCGCGCCCGGCTCGAGCCGCACGCGCCGCATCTCCTTCCCGTGCACGCCCGGCACGCCGTAGTGCGCGGCGAGCGGCTCGTTCAGGAAGGTGAAGTCGGCGAGGAGGAGCTCGCTCACCGGCCGACGCTCGCGCAGCACGGCGTCGAAGAAGAGCTCCGTCTCCGCGCGCATCGCGACGCGCAGCTCCTCGTCGAAGCGCGGGAAGCGCGCGGGGTCCGGCGCGGAGCGATCGAGCGCGCGGATCTGGAGCCACTGCGTCGCGAAGTCGCGCGCGAGCTCCGTCGCGCGCGGATCGCGCAGCATCCGCTCGACCTCGGCGGCGAGCACGTCCGCCCGCGCGAGCTCCTTCTTCTCGCACCGCGCGACGAGCGCGTCGTCCGGCGCGCTGTTCCAGAGGAAGTACGCGAGGCGCGTCGCGAGCTCCCACTCGTCGAGCGCGCGCACGCCGTTCTTCGCGGGCTTCCGCGCGTCATCCTCGACGCGGAAGAGGAAGTGCGGCGAGACGAGCAGCGCGACGAGCGCCTCGCGCACCGCGCGCGCGAGCGGCGCGCCCGCCGGCGCGAGCGCCGCGAGGCGGTCGAGCTCCGTGCTCGTCGCGGGTCGGCGCCACACGCGCTTCGCGATCCCCGCGAGCACGCGCTTCCGATCCGCCTTCGCGTCCGCGAGCCAACGGCGCTGGAAGGCCGAGAGCACGGGCGCATCGAGCGGGCCCTCGAGCTCGACCCACTCGACGACGAGGTTGCGGTCGCGCTCGCCCGGGTCGGCGGCTTCGGGCGCGTAGTAGTCGTTGAGGAAGGCGACGCCGATCGAGCGCGAACCCGCGTCGAGGCGGAGGCGCACCGTGAACGTCGCCGCGTCGCCACGCTCGCCGGCGACCTCGAAGCGCTCGACCTCCTTCTCGCCGACGCGCACGGCCATGCGGACCTTCTCGGGCCCGGCCTGATCGCCCGCGGCGCGGATGCGGAGCACGAACTCACCCTCGCGCGGCACGCTGCGCTTCAGCAGCACCGCGCTGTTCGCGAAAAGCACGCTTGCCTTGCCGCTCGGACCGTTGCCCTGCGAGCGTTCGAGGTCCGCGCCGGCGACGCGCTCCACGGGCGCTTGTCCGCACTCGTCGAGGACGACCGCAGCCGCGGCGACGCGTTCCGCCGCCGACAAATACTTCTCGAGCAGCACGTCGCTCGTCGCGAGCACGTCGCCGATCGAATCGAAGCCGTAACCGACGTCGTCGCCAGGGAACTCCACGTCGGCGCGGAACTCGACGCCGAAGAGGTCGCGCACGGTGTTCGCGTACTGCGCGCGGTTCAATCGGCGCAGCGTGGGTCGGCCCGGATCGACGCCGCCGTCTTTCAAGCGGAAGAAGCGCGCGTCGATCCACCCCACGAATGCGTCGCGCTCCTTCGTCGACGGCCGCACCTTCTTCGGCGGCGGCATCTCGCCGGCGAGCACGCGCTCGCGCGCGTTGGCCCATGTCGCGGCCTGCGCGAGCGCCGCGGGCTCGTCCGCGAAGGTGTCGAGGCGCAATCCACGCTCGGCGTCGTCACCGGAGTGGCACGCGACGCAGTGGCGCTCGAGGAACGGCCTCACGGAGCTCGTGAACGCGTCCGGCGCGGACGCGACGTCCCGCGCGGGCGCGAGGACCAGCGCGAGGAGCGCGAGGCACGCGAAGGTCGACGGGGAGCTCACGCCGCGAGCATAGTGCACCTCCCGACCTCGGGCGAGCCGCCGGAGAGCGTGCGAGACGCCCTCGGCAATGGCACGGCCTCACGCGCGCTCGTCGCGCAGGATCACGCGCGCGAACGGAGCGCTGCGCAGTCGGTCGCGCAACCGTTGCCAACGCTTCATCACGGCCTCCTCGCCGATGCCGAGCGTCTGACCTGCCTCCGCGCAGGACTTCTCCTCGAGGCCGCAGAGCAGCAACACCATCTTCTCTTCTTCCTCGAGCCCCTCGACGTGCGTGACGAACGCGCGCACCGATTCGTCGCGTGACAGACGCTGCGTGATGCTCGTGACGCTCTGCGGCAACCCTTCGAGCGCGAGGAGCTTCGTCGTCGGCGACCAGTTCTGCGGAGTGTTGCTCTCGCGGCCGAGCGTGCGCAGCGCCTCGAGCATCACGTTCTTCCCGATGCGGAAGATCCACGCGCGGAAGGAGCTCTCGCGCTCGTCGAAGCGCGCGAAGCTCCGCATGCCGCGCACCCACACTTCCTGCACGAGGTCCTGCGGCTCGAGGCGCACGCGCAGTTGCGGGCGGATGCGGAGCTCGGCCCAGGCGAAGAGCGCGGGCGCGACTTCGGTGAACGCGACCTCGAAGCGGCGCGCGGCGTCGCCGCTGGTCGTCGTCGATGCGTCGCGGGGTTCGGACATGTGGGTTCGGCGTCGGCCGAGCAGCGGCATTCTAGTGTCCCGTCCCACGAGTATCTTGGACGAGGCGCCGTGATGGGTCGAGGCTGGCAAGGCGCGCTGACGACGCGTATTCGCTGCAATACTCGGAGGAGGCGCAACGCCGCCAGCGTCGATCCAGCGCGGCGGATCGTTC
>JACRIO010000240.1 GCA_016220035.1 Planctomycetota bacterium
GCTGTGCGCGTCGTCTCCATCAGGCCGGCTTCTCCGTGCGCTCCAGGAAAGAGCGCGCGCGGCGCACGACCGCGTCGCCCTCGTCCTCCATCAGGTAGTGGCCCGCTCGCGGGTAGAGCTCGGTCTCCGCGGACGGGAGCCGGCGCTTCCACTCCTCGAAAAACGGCCGCGAGAAGCACCAATCGCGCTCGCCCCAGGCGATGCACGCGGGGAGGTGGGCGAACGAAGCGATCGCCGCGTCCGTCGCCGCGAGCTCGTTCCAGGAAGGGTGCGCGCTCGACATGGGGATGTCCTGCACGAACCGCGCGATGGCCACGCGGTGCGCGGACGAATCATAAGGAAGGAGCAGGCCGCGGCGCGCGAGCTCCGGGATTCCGCCCCGGCGCGCGCTCGCCATGCGCGGCGCGAGGCCCGCGAAGGCGTTCAGGCGGCGCACGAGGAACTCGCCCAAGAGCGGCGTGCGGCACACGCGGATCCGGAGCGGCATCCGGTCGGACGCGAACGCGGCCGTGTTCGTGATCAGGAGCCGCTGGACGAGGGCCGGGTGCCGGCGCGCGAAGCCCATGCCGATCGCGCCGCCCCAGTCGTGCACGGCGAGCGTGATGCGGTCGAGCGCCAGCGCCTCCACGAGCGCCTCGACGTTCGCGACGTGCGCTTCGAGCGTGTAGCTCCAGTCCTCCGGCTTGTCGGAGAGCCCGCACCCGAGGTGGTCGAGCGCGACGACGCGCCATCGATCGGAGAGCCCGCGCACGAGCGCGCGCCAGTAGAAGGACCACGTGGGGTTCCCGTGCAGGCAGAGCACGACGGGCGCCGCGCGCGGACCCTCGTCGACGTAGTGCAGCCGGCCGGCGGGCGTGTCGAGGAAGCGCGCGGTGAACGGATACTCCGTCGCGAGCTCGGGCGGGATCCCTTGTGCGGCGTACGGCGCCGTGCTCACGCTCCCGACTCCGGCCGTGTCGCGCGGCGCACGAGGTCCTTGTCGAAGAAGTTGACGCCCATGCCGGCGTCGACGACGACGCTCTGCGCGTTCAGGCCCGACGAGCGCGGGCTCAAGAGGAAGAGGGCGGTGTCGGCGACCTCGCGCGTCTCGAGATTGCGCTTGCGCAGCGTCGCCTGCTCCGCGAACAGGTAACTGTCGAGATAGCCGGGGATGCCCGCCGAGGAGCTCGTCTTGAGGAGCCCGGCCGCCACGGCGTTGAAGCGCACGCCGCGTGGAGCGAACGACTTCGCGAGGAACACGATCGACGAGTCGAGCGCGGCCTTCGCAGGGGCCATGAAGCCGTAGTTCTCGGCCGCCATGCGCGTCGTCGAGATCGAGAGCGCGACCACGGCGGCGTTCGACGCGAGGAGCTCCTCGAGCGCGCCCGCGAGGCGCACGAGCGAGAAACAGGACACGTCGACGGCGCGCAGGAAGTCCTCCTTGCGCGTGTGCTGGAAGGGCCGCGGTCCCGCCGAGTAGTTCGCGAAGGCGATCGAGTGCACGAGGCCGTCGAGCTTCACGCCGCGCGCGCCGAGCTCGCGCGCGAGCGCCTCGATGGACTCCTCGCGCTCGACGTCGCACACGAGGACGGGCGCGTCGCCGGTCAGCTTCGCGACCTCGGCGCGGCGCTTCTCCGTGTGCACGCACCAGACGACCTTCGCGCCGGCCTTCGCGAGCCCTTCGCCGACGTGCCACGCGACGCTCTTCTTGTTCGCGAGCCCGGTGACGAGCACGGTGCGGCCTTCGAGTCCGAGCCAGTCGTTCACGCGTCCTCCGCGCTCTCCGGAGCGCCCGGATCGATCAACGCCACGGCGAAGCGGATGCGGAGCACGCTCTTACCGCTGGACGTGACGTGCGCCTGCACCCAGCGCACGTTCGCGAGCTCCTCCGTGGTCGCGAGCTCGGCGCGCAGCGTCTCGCCGGGCTGCACGAGCCGCTTGAAGCGCGCGTCCTGGATGCGCGTCAGCACGGGCACCGCTCCCCGAGGGGCTTCGGGCGCGCCGGGCTGCGCGAACAGGATCGCGGCGCTCTGGAAGCAGAACTCGCTCGCGAGCACGCCCGGGAGCACCGGGCGGCCGGGGTAGTGGCCCTGGAACGCGGGCAGATCCGCGGGCACGTCCCATTCGGTCACGATGCGGCCGTCGACGCGTTCGAGCACGCGGTCGACGAACAGGAACGGAGCGCGATGGGGGATCGCGCGCTCGATCGCGGCGCGGTCCATGACGATCGCGCGCGCCTCAGAGCCCACCGGTCACCTCCAGCACCGCGCCGTGCACGTAGCTCGCCGAAGGATGCGCGAGCGCGAGCACCGCGTACGCGATCTCGTCCGGCGTCCCGAAGCGATTCGCGGGCACGAGCTTCAGGTGCTCGTCGCGCACGTCCTTCGGCAGATCCGCGAGGAGTTCCGTGTCGACGAAACCGGGTGACACGCAGTTCACCGTGATCTTGCGCTTGCCCACTTCCTTGGCGAGCGCGCGCATCAAGCCGATCTGCCCCGCCTTCGACGCGCCGTAGTTCGCTTGGCCCGCGAAGCCGTGGAGCCCCGCGGGCGAGCTCACCATCACGATGCGGCCGTAGCGCGCGCGGCTCATGCGCTGGATCGCGAACTTCGACATGTGGAACGAGCCCGAGAGGTTGGTCGCGATCACCGCGTCCCAGTCGCCGACCTTCATCGCGCCCGCGATCGCGTCGCGGCGGATGCCGGCGTTGTTCACGAGGACGTGCACCGGCTCGGAGTCGGGGAGCGCATTCCAGAACGCCTCGCACGCGGCGTGGTCGGCCACGTCGAAGCGGTGGAGGAGGAGGCGCTCGCCGTGCGCGGTCATGCGCTTCGCGAACTCGAGCGCGGCGTCCTCGTTGCCGGCGTACGTCGCGTGCACGCGCGCGCCGCTCGCGAGGAACGCGGCCGTGATCGCCGCGCCGAGCCCGCGCGTGCCGCCGGTGACGACGGCGGTCTGGTGTTCGAAGGCGTTGCCGAAGCTCATGCGGGGGTTCCTCGGCGCGCGTGGGCGTCCGGACTCGGTGCGCGTGGGTTCGCCGCGCGCTCCGCGAGCCCCACGGGGAGCTCCGCACGCAGGAACGCGTCGGCCTTGTTCGCGGTGATGACACCGTAGTTCGCAGCACCCAGCCAGCCGGACATGATGATGCCGACCGAGCCCGCGTGGTAGAGCCCGCGCACTTCCTTCGCGAGGTCGAGGCTGTACTGGAGCCCCTCGAACTTCGTTCCGAACGACGTGCCCTGCGGGTGCTGCGTGTAGAACGCGAAGGTGCGCGGCGTCGCCGCTTCGACGTGGTCGATCTTGGCGCGCACGCCGGGCACGTGGCGGTCGAGCGCGTCGAGCGTGTCGGCCACGAGCCGCGCCTTCTCGCGCTCGTACGCGGCAACGTCGAGCTCCGCCCAGTCGCTCCAGCGCGCGTTCGTCGACGACACGATCGTCGCGCGGTTCGAGCCCGGGCGCGTCTTCGGGTAGTAGAAGCTGAACGTGCGGCTCTCGCCGCGGAAGTCGCAGAGTGCGGGCGAGTCGAAGGTCGCGCGCGTCGACGTAAAGAGGAGGTCGGTGATCCACGGGAGCTCCTCGCCCGCGCGGATGCCGAGGTAGACCTGCGTGGAGGAGTTGTTGAGCCGCACGGCGCGCACGCCGTCCACGAAGGCGGGCGCGACGTGCTCCGCGCCGACGAGGCGCTCGACCGTGGTCTTCAGGCTCGCATTGCTGACCACCGCGCGCGCGGCGAGGAAGCGGCCCTCCGCGAGCACGCCGCGCACGCATCCGTCCTCGACGACGATGCGCTCGACCTCGACCTTGTTGAAGAGATCGACGCCGTTCCGCTCGAGCTCGTCCTTCATCGCGCGGATGAGCTGGTCCGTCCCGCCGCGGAACGTGAACACGCCCTGGCTCATGAAATTGGAAAACACGATCCCGTACGTGATCGCCGGATCGTCCAGGGTCGAGCCGTTCGCGTAGCTGATCGGCTCGAGCAGCAGGCGATGGACGTCGTTGCGGCCGGGGAAGTGGCGCTCGAAGAGGTGCCCCGTCGTCTCGCCGGGGTCGTCGTAGAAGCTCATCGCGGCGAGCTCGGCGTAGAACGCCTCGACGCGCGCGCGCTCGAGGCCGAACACGGTCACCAACTGCTCCGTGAAGTCCGCGCGCGTGAACTCCGTGTCGAGCGTGAACTGCGGGTTGTCGAACCGGATGCCGTCGAGGCGCACGATCGAGTCGGCAATCGCGGCGTTCCAGTACTTGCGGCACGTCTTCTTCATCCCGACCGGGAAGCCGTGCAGCGAGACGTCGAACACGTGCCCGCCGCGGCGTTTGAACCACGTCGCGAGGCCGCCGAAGTTGTAGTGCTGCTCGAGGATCGCGACCGAGTGGCCCGCGCGCGCGAGCAGGTTCGCCGCGGTGAGTCCGCCGAGGCCCGAGCCGATCACGATCAGGTCGTAGCGTTCCTTCGCGCCCTTCAACGGGTCGGCGCGCTTGGGCGCCTTGCCGTCCGAGGAGCCCTTGAAGTAGCGCTGTTCGCTCGGAGCGTCCACGTCACGCGCTCCGCGCCGCGAGGGCGTGCTGGTTCGCCATGACGACGCCCGAGAGCATCGCACCGACGATGCCGACGAGGCCCTGATCCGTGCCGATGACGAAGAGGTTGTCGATTCCCGTGCGGCCGTCGCGGCGCTTCTCGGGCGAGCCGTAGACGGCGCCGCCGACGTGGCCCGTGTAGTGGCGGATCGTGCGCGGCGTGAAGGCGTCGGCGTAGAGCGTCCGGCCGCGCGGATCGGGCACGACGTGCGCGGCCGCGGCGGCGACGGCGTCGGTGCAACGCGCCTTCGCCGCGGCGTACTCCGGCACGCCGAGCTCGAACCAGCGGCGCGCGTGCGCGGGCACGGTGATGCGCAGGAGCCCTTCGTTCGCGGGCGCACCGCCCGCGTAGGCGTCCGTGCAGCACACGACGCCGTTCTCGAGGCCCACGAGCTCCTCCCCGCGCGGAGCTCCGTAGCGGAACCGGTCCGAGCGACTGAAGAACGTGATCGTCGCGTCGTGGCCGAGCTCGCGGTGCGGCGCGCGCGTGACCCACGTCGTCTCGAAGAAGGTGAGACGCGGCGCGCCGCGCTCGTCCAGCGTACGTACCGCGGGCGCCAGCGTATCGGCGAGCCCCGCCGACGAGAGCACGCGCTCCGCTTCGAGCACCGTGCCGTCGTCGAGCTCGACCCCGCGCGCGCCGCGCCCGTCGTGCAGCACGCGCTGGACGCCGGAGTGCGTGCGCAGCTCGCCCCCGAGCGCCTCGTAGCGCGCGACGAGCAGGTCGAGCACCGTCTTCACGCCGCCTTCGGGCCGCGCGTAGCCCTCGAGGAAGATGCTGCGGAAGAGCACGACGAAGTCGCGCCACTCGACGTCGTCCTCGCGCGCGCTGCCGTACCAGCACACGGCGCACAGGAGCATGTCGGCGAGCAGCGGATCGAACCCGCGCGCGGCGAGTTCGGCGCGCGTGGAGCGCTCGGGAAAACCCTCTGCGAAC
>JACRIO010000238.1 GCA_016220035.1 Planctomycetota bacterium
CGCACAGAGACGCGCTCCGGACGGCCGTTCGGGCTGCGCGCGTACCAGGAAGGCGCCGCGCGCGCGTTCCACGCCGGCGGGACCGTGCTCGGCGGCAGCGGCGTCGTCGTGCTGCCCTGCGGCGCCGGCAAGACGATCGTGGGCATGGCGGTGATGAACCTCGTCGGGACGAAGACCTTGATCCTGACGACGAACACGGTTGCGGTGCGGCAGTGGCGCGAGGAGTTGCTCGACAAGACGGAGCTCCGTCCCGAGGACGTCGCCGAGTACACGGGCGACGAGAAGCACGTGGCGCCCGTGACGATCACGACGTACCAGATGCTGACGTGGCGGCGCTCGCGCACCGATGCGTTCGAGCACTTCGCGCTCTTCGGCCGCGAGAACTGGGGGCTCGTCGTGTACGACGAGGTGCACCTCCTGCCCGCGCCCGTGTTCCGCGTCACGGCCGACCTCCAGGCGCGGCGGCGGCTCGGCCTGACCGCGACGCTCGTGCGCGAGGACAAGAAGGAGGACGAGGTGTTCTGCCTCATCGGGCCCAAGCGCTACGACGTGCCGTGGAAGGTGCTCGAGAGCCAGGGCTTCATCGCGGCGGCACGGTGCGTCGAGGTGCGCGTGCCGCTCGAGCACCAGTTGCGCGAGCGGTACGCCGCGGCCGATGCGCGGGAGAAGTTCCGCGTCGCGAGCGAGAACCCCGCGAAGTTCGGCGTGATCGACCGGCTCGTGGCGCTGCACCCCGGATGCCATGTCTTGGTCATCGGGCAGTACATCGAACAGCTCCACGCGCTCCAGCGCCACCTCGGCGCGCCGCTGATCACGGGCAAGACGCCGACGGTCGAGCGCGAGCGGCTCTACGCGGGGTTCAAGAGCGGCGCCGTGCCGCTGCTCATCGTCTCCAAGGTCGGCAACTTCGCGATCGACCTGCCCGACGCGAACGTCGCGATCCAGATCTCTGGCACGTTCGGATCGCGGCAGGAAGAAGCGCAGCGCCTCGGCCGCATCCTGCGCCCGAAGTCCGACGGCGGCGCGGCGGTCTTCTATTCCATCGTCACGCTCGGCTCGCGCGATCAGGACTTCGCCCAGCGCCGCCAGCTCTTCCTCACCGAACAGGGCTACACGTACGAGATCGTCGAAGCCCAGTCCCTGCCCACGGCACCCAGCCCCACCGCGCGATGACCCCGCACGACAGCGACAAGTCCCAAGCCGCGGAGGAGCGCCGCGAACTCCTTCCGGCGAGCACGCCGGCGCCGGCGAATCCGGGCGCGACCGGCGGCGCGAACGGCAACGGCGCAGCGGCGCGCGCGAACCGCGTGAAGCTCGCCGACGCGCTGGCGATGCATTCCGACGTCGACCTGCCCGAGCTCTGGCGCGCCTGGTCCGGCGGACAGTCGCCGCCCGCCTCCGCGGAGCCCGCACTGCTGCGCAAGCAAGTGCACGATTGGATGGGGGACGCGGCGCTCCTGGAAGCGCGCGTCGAAGGCCTCGGGAAGCGGCTCGCGCTCGTACTCGACGTGCTCCTCGACGCGCCGCGCTACCAGGCGACGCTCGTCGAGCTCGCGAACGCGCGCGCGCTCGCCCACTGCTCGCAGTACGACCTCGAGGCGGCGCTGCTCGCGCTCCAGCGCGGCGGGTTCCTCTGCGAGTCGCGCGCGCACGGCGTGTCGGACTGGGGCGCGCGCGCGTGGTGCGTCCCGTACGACCTCGCCGAGGCCGTCCTGCGTCGGCGACGCGCGAAGCGGCGCGGCATCTTCGACGCGTTCACGCTGCGCGGGCACCTCGACCGCCTTTACGAGGACCCCGTGCGCGCCGCGCGCACTCCGGCGGCGCGCCAGCGCGAGCTGTACAAGCTCTACTCGAACGAACCGGCCGCCGTCGCGCGCGTCGAGCGCCTTCCGGACGGCCTGCGCCAGCTCGTCGTCAAGGCGATCATGGAGTTCGGCGGCATCCTCCCGCGCTCCTTGTTCGAGCGGCTCGACACGGGGCTCGCGTGGGACGGACGACGCTGGGCGGCGCAACTCGAGGAGTCGCTCGTCGGCACGGTCGAGCGCTGGGAGCTCGGCCGCCACGGCATCCACCACGCCGACGAGACGCTGCTCGTGTTCAACGAGGTGGCGCTCGCCTACCTGCGCCGCGTCGCGGTGCCCGGCGACCCCGACCGTCCGCACGAGGAGGTCGCGCTCGGCGTCGACCTCGCCTCGAACATCACGCGCTTCATCGGCTACATCCTCGACCACGACGTGCGCTTCACGGTGCGCGGCGAGATCTTCAAGACCACCGAGAAGCGCATCCAGGAGGAGATGATCAAGAACCCCGGGCGCGAGCTGTCGCGCGAGGGGATCCTGCAGTTCATCTACACCTTCGCGCGGCGTGCGCACCTGATCGAGTCGACGGGCGAGCGCACGTTCGCGCTGACGGCCGCGGGCCGCGAGTGGGAGGCGAAGGAGCTCGACCAGAAGCTGAAGGGCCTGCTCGACCACGCGATCGAGGAGCGCGACCTTTCCGGCGAGCCCTATCATCAGACGCGCATGCGGCGCATCCTCATGCGCCTCCTGAAGCGCGTCGAGCCGCTCGTCTGGTACGACCTCATGTACGTGCCGTTCCTCGCGCGCAACACCTACCTGTGCAACGTCGACGAGCACGAGGTCGAGGAGCACTTCGCCGCGCGGTTCCAGGGCCACAACCACGTCCCGATGGAGGACATCCAGCGCATGGCGTGGAACCTCGTCGCGTGGGTGCGCCAACGCCTGCACATCCTCGGCATCGTCGACCTCGGCTACGACAAGGCGGGGCGTCCGGTGGCGATGCGGCTCACGCGCACGGGCGCGCGCGTGCTCGGCGTCGTCGACGGGACGCCGGAAGGAGCACCGCTCGTCGGCAGCTTGGTGGTGACGCCCGACTTCGAGATCGTGCTCTTCCCGACCGGCGACGACGGCGAGTTGATCCACGACCTCGACCGGTTCTCGGTGCGCGAGAAGCAGGGGAGCGTGCTCCACTTCCGCGTCAGCGAGAAGAGCGTGCAGCGCGCGCTCACGGAGGGCATGTACCTGCGACGCATCCTCGCGGTGCTGCAGGGCCACTCGCGCACGCCCGTGCCGCAGAACGTGCTCTATTCGGTGCGCGATTGGGCCGTGCGCGCGGGGATGCTGACGCTGTCCAAGGACTACGTCGTGCGCGGCGAGAACCCCGAGCTCCTCAAGCGCTTCCAGCACGACCCGGGCGTGCGTCCCGTGCTGGAACGGGCGCTCGACGAGACGCGCGTGAAGCTGAAGGGGGCCGCGACGCTGCGGCGCACGCAGTCGCTCCTGCGCGAGCTCGGCTACCTGGTCGAGCTCGACGAGGGATGAGACGGCTCCCGCCGCGCCTCCTCGCGCTCTCGCCGGGCGACCTCGCGCCGGCGGACGTCGAGCGCTTCCTCGTGCGCGCCGCGCGCGCGATCGCGGCGGGCTTGTCGGGCGTGCTCCTACGCGAGCCCGCGCTCTCCGACCGCGTCGTGCTGGAGCTCGCGCTCGCGCTGCGCGCGCGCCTCGGTCCGGGCGGATGGCTCGCGGTGCACGACCGCGTGCACCTCGCCGTGGCGGCGGGCGCGGACGCGGTGCAGCTCGGCTTCCGCTCGCTCACGCCGGCCGACGCGCGCGCGGTGCTCCCCGAGCACGTCGCGATCGGTTTCTCGGCCCACGCGGACGATCCGATCGAGCCGTGGTGCGCGAGCGACTTCCTCCTGCTCGGTCCCGTCTTCGACACGCCCTCGAAGGCCGGCGTGAAGGCGCCGCTCGGCCTCGACGGGCTCGCACGCGAAGTCGCGCGCGCGCCGCGGCCGGTGTGGGCGCTCGGGGGGATCACCGCGGAGCGCGCGCGAGCAGTGATCGACGCAGGAGCAACGGGCGTCGCGGTGCGCGGCGCGCTGCTCGGTGGGGACAATCCAGTGATGGCTGTGCAGTCGTTTCTGGCGACACTTTCGTTGTGAGCGCGCGGGAACTCGTGCATCGTACAAACAAGCCGCGCGGCGGGGACCAACACCCGGACTGCAGCAAGGCCGGAGACCGGTGGAAGAGTCCGGAGGCGGGTTGATAAGGGGTCCGCCGTCCCCGCCACCTCAGTCCCACGCAGCGAATTCAAGCGGTCAGAAGGACGGAGCGTGTTGCAACCTGAGCGCCCTTGACGTGCCCCACGTGCGAGGTTAACCTCCGCACGGGATGGATGATGATGCTTCAGCAATCCCCCGGAACGGCAAGGAGGCCGACGATGCACTGGAGTCCGAGTCCTAGCGGACGCGCGCGTTCCAGATCCCTAGCTCAGGCCCGCGGATCCACTCACACGATCGCGTTGCTGACTCTGATCTCTGTCCTGGCTGCCTTCAGTGCATGGGCACATGCACAGCAGTCGACCCCCGGATGCCTGCCATGTGTTGGTGGGGTCTGCTACGCCAATCCACCAGGCGCGGTAACAAGTAATGAGTTGGAAGTACTCGACCAGCGCACCGCTTGGCGACCGATGCCCGACGGGACCGTGTGCCTATGTCGAATCAACCTCATCGGGCGGAAGGTGGTCTTGAGGAACTGTAGCAACCTTCCGTTCGTAGTGAATCAATACTTCTACGTTCAGGTTGTTGAATTGCTCAGCGGCCCAATTGACCCGAACAGCGTGGCCGGCGCTGGTGGACCAGGTACTGTACCAGACACCGGACTGAACGGACCATCGACTGGGGGACCCTGGCCACCAACATGGCCGCCAGCGTCTGTAACCTGGAATTGCCACTCGCAGGCGATTGGACTCGGTCCCGGGACACCGGCACCGCTTCCCGCCTCGACTCCACCTCCCCCCAGTCAATTCCCGGGCGCAGAACCTGTCAATCCTAGCGGCTCGGGATCTGGTCAGGGAGGCCCAGGGGGTGGGTACTTCACACCAGATCCAACAGACGTCTATCGCACGAACTGTTGGCGTGACTGTTTTGTCTATCAAATTCCGCCCCCCAACCCACCCAATGGGCCCCCTGCCGGTACAGTCCTAGTATGGTACAAAGCGCCAATCGAGAACAAGGAGCCCAATTACTCCAATGCCACTCCATTGCATAGTGCGACGTCCAATGGTGATGGTACCTACACGTCTAAGAACGGAACGGAGCCTTTGCGGGACCAGGAGAGTTATGGCCACCTAGAGCAGACCTATGGGAAGTGCGATTCTCCCGACGGAAAAGGAAACCAGATTTATGTTCTTGTCAAACGCAGGGACTGCTAAGTCTGTAGAAAGGCGAAGGGGAACCACATGATTAGTCAGAAGAGTTTCCGCTCACGAGTTGGAATCACCGTGCTTGGATCCAGTGCCTTCGCACTGCTGATCCTCGGCTATGTGGTGAGCAGCTCGCCAGCGCCACCTCAGGCGGATCGATCAACAGAACAATTCCTGGCCACGCAGGCGAAGCGCGAGGAGGAAGCCGCCTATGTTTCGGCGATCCGCGTTTCTGCAGCGCTGAACGGGTTCGAACACAATCTAGCTGGTTTCCACCTGCTACGGCCGGGTGATGACCCCTACTGGCAGGGTTCATTGAACACTTCGAGATCGGGCGACTATAGTTGGGACCAAACCCACCCCTACTATGCTGATGTAGCGTATTGCGTGCCTCGCGTGGATCCTATTCCCCCGTTTGTTCTGCCGACGGGCATGGACGTTGCCCGATCGATTTGTATCATTTCGGTGCTTCGAGTCTTCGCGAATTCGTTCGCGACTCTCACTTTGGAGGATGAACCTGCAGGTACAAAGCGGGTGATGGCGACCTTCGGCCCACGATCTGTGTCAGCGCTACGATTGCTGCTGCAGCCCAAGAATGATGACCCGGTGTACGGGCGACTGGACTGGTTCGGCGCACCAAGGAATGCTGGCGGGGTAGACACCGAAATGCGCGTGGTTCTCGTGCACAATGGCAACGCCTATCTTCCAGTGTCGATCTCCCAACTCGTTTCAGCTGGACCCGGTCCCATGAATGTGACTGTGGCATCGGGTCTGACTCATGATGAGGCGATGGCGTTGACTCAAGCCTACTCGCAGTAGACTATTATGTTTAGTACTTGGGCGCTCTGACAAGAAGCTAGTTGCAGCCCCCGGAATTGCGACTGCCGACCACGATGCAACTCCTAGGCGAACCCAGTGCCCAAGGCGACATTAGGTTGGCCGCGGCTTGACTAGTGGGCCGCGAGTGAATAGCCCGATCGAGTCGGTACCGTTCAGCGACGTGTTTCGGCCAGAGGGCAGAGCCACCCCCCCCGCTGGATGGATTCATCTGTTCATACACGGACGTTAACGCTTGCAGGCGGAAACTAAACTAGCCTGCTTTGCATCAGTGGGCTGCGATCGGCTGCTCCTGAAGGTCTAAGCTTGAAGCCTGGAGTACGTACGTGACGTGGAGCGAAGACTCGATCCACCGTTGGCTCGCGCGCGGAAAAACGCCGCGTGGGCTGTTCGGCAGCCGCGGGCACGACGCGGCGGTGCTGCGCGAGCTCGGCGGGAAACCCGTGGTGTGCGCGGACCAGGTCGTCGAGGGCGTGCACTTCCTCCCGAGCGCTCCGCCGCGCCTCGTCGGGCGCAAGGTCGCGCTGCGCGCGCTCTCCGACCTCGCGCCGACCGCGGCCCTGCCGCGCGCGCTCCTTTGCACGGCGGCCGTGTCGATGCGGCGCGACGAACGCTGGCTGCGCGCGGTGCTCGCGGGCGTGCGCTCCGCGGCGCGCGAGCACGGCGCGGACCACGTCGGCGGCGATCTGTCGATCACGCGCGGGCGCGCGGTGATCGCGGTGACGGCGCTCGGCGCGTTCCTCGGGCGCGGACGTCCGCCCGGACGCGACCGCGCGCGCGCGGGACAATCGCTCGTGCTCACCGGACCGGTGGGCGGCAGCCTGCTCGGCCGGCACCTGCGCATCGTCCCGCGGCTCGCGGAGGGCCGCGCGCTCTTCGAGCGCGGCGCCACGGCGATGATGGACGTGAGCGACGGCCTCGCGTGGGACCTCTTCCGCCTCGCGCGCGCGTCGAAGGTCGCGATCGAGCTCGACCTCGGAGCCATCCCCATCCATGCCGACGCGCGCCGGCGCGCGCGGGCGTCGGGGCGGTCGGCGCTCGACCATGCGCTCCACGACGGCGAGGACCACGAGCTCGTCGCGCTGCTCGCGCCGCGCGCCGCGCGGGCTTCCGGCTGCGCCGTCGTCGGTCGCGTCGCGCGCGGGACCGGTCTCGTGCTCGTGCACGCGGACGGACGGCGCGAGCGCTGGACGCACGCGCGGGGAGGCTTCGAGCATGGGCGCTGAGCTCCGCCTCCGCTCGAAATCGCCCGAAGCCACCGAGCGTCTCGGCGAGGAGCTGGGCCGCCGGCTCGCGCCGGGCGCCCTCGTCGTGCTCGACGGCGAGCTCGGCGCGGGCAAGACGTGCTTCGTGCGCGGTCTCGCGCGCGGGCTCGGCGTCACGCAGCGCGTGACGA
>JACRIO010000241.1 GCA_016220035.1 Planctomycetota bacterium
CCGCGCGGCCCCTTCGGCGAACGATCCGAACCCGGTGCGCGCGGAGCCCGCGCGCCTCGATCCGGGCGACTTCGAGGCGCGGCTCCTCGCGTTCGACCTCGCGACCGGGCGGCTCGCGGTGGAGCGCGTCCTCGCCCGCGGCGCCGCGCGCGTCGCGGCGAAGGAGCGGCCGAACCTCGGCATCACGTTGCTCGCGCCGCCCACCGCGCCGCTCGGTGGGGATGCGCTGCGCCTCCTCGTTTCGACCGGCCTCGGCACGCTCGCGTGCGTCGACGCGCTCGACGGGCGGCTCGCGTGGACGGTCCGGGCCGCGCGCTCGAAGCCCGAGGAGCGCCCGACGCCGGGCCTCGTCGCGCCGAGCTTCGAGGGCGAGCTCGGGACCTGGGCCAGCGAGGACGGGCCCTACCTCCACCGCTTCCATTCCGCGCCGCTCGGGTCCCCCGCCGGGGTCGCGGGCCTCTTCGCGGAGACACCGCGCCCCCTCGGGGGAGGCACCTTCCTCGGCGCGGAGGGCGGACGCTGGCTGGTCGCGACCGGGGCCGGCCGGTTCGAGGAGCTCGGGGCCGAGTCCGGGCCGCGGCGGAGCCTCGATCTCGGCCCGCGCGAGCCGTCCCTCCCCGCCGCGGTGTTCCTCCCCGGCCGCGCGATCGTGGTCACCGAGCGCGCGCTCCTGCTGCTCGACCGCGAGCGCGGCCTCGCCGTGCTCGACCGGGTCGAGCTCCGCCCCGGAGACGCGGGCCGGCCGGTGCTCCTCCACGGACGGATCTGGGTCCTCGGCCCCCAGCGCCTGCGCACGTTCCGAGCCGGATGAGCGCGCCTCGGTGACCGGCGCCCGTAGAGGGAGTAGTGCGCGCGTCGCCGCCGCGCGTTCGCGTTGCGTCCGGGCCGCAGGAAAGGGCCGCTTTCGGCTGGAAGTCGCTCACCCGCGGCGCGTCGATCGAGTAGATAGAGATGCTCGGAGAGCGCGGCGCCGCGCGGCCGGTTTTCCGCGCGACGGAACCGTCCGAAACTCCTCGGCGCACCCGTTTCCGGCCTCACCTTTCCGACCGATTCGGCCGACTCCTTCGCCGGTCCCCCCGTGGGGCTCGCGAAACGACCCGCGCCGTGCCTGGAGCCCACTCATGATCGAAGCGTCCCTGGAACGCCTGCGCGCGGTGCACGCGCAGATGAAGCGCGAGCTGCACGAGGTCATCGTCGGGCAGGACGAGGTCATCGACGAGCTGCTCCTCGCCATCCTCACGCGCGGGCACTGCCTGCTCGTCGGCGTGCCGGGGCTCGCGAAGACGCTCATGATCTCGAGCCTCGCGAAGACGCTCGACCTGGGCTTCAACCGCATCCAGTTCACGCCCGACCTGATGCCGAGCGACATCACGGGCACCGAGCTCCTGCAGATCGACCCCGAGACGAACGCGCGCAGCTTCCGCTTCGCGCCCGGACCGCTGTTCGCCAACGTCATCCTCGCCGACGAGATCAACCGCACGCCGCCCAAGACCCAGGCGGCGCTGCTCGAGGCGATGAGCGAGCGCCAGGTGACGTCCGCCGGCAAACGGCACGCACTGCCCGAGCCCTTCTTCGTGCTCGCGACGCAGAACCCGATCGAACAGGAGGGCACTTACCCCCTGCCCGAGGCGCAGCTCGACCGCTTCATGTTCATGGTGCACGTCGGCTACCCGTCGGTGGACGAGGAGCGCGAGATCCTGCGCCGCACGACGGGCGGTGCCTCCAGCGAGCCGAAGAAAGTGGTGGGCGCCGCGGAGCTCGCCGAATTGCAGAAGGCGGTGCGCGCGATCCCCGTGTCCGACCACGTCTACGACTACGTGCTCGCTCTGACGCGCGGCACGCGCGTCAAGGGCGAGGGCCAGCTCTCCTTCCTGCGCGAGTGGGTGACCTGGGGTGCGGGGCCGCGCGCGAGCCAGTTCCTCGTGCTCGGCGCGAAGGCGCGCGCGGCGCTCGCCGGTCGCACGCACGTGGCGATCGAGGACGTGAAGGCCGTCGTGCACCCCGTACTGCGCCACCGCATCGTCACGAACTTCTCCGCGGCCGCCGAAGGCATCACGCCCGACGTGATCATCGACCGGCTCGTGAAGGAGGTCGACCCGGGCGCTTCGATCGGCAAGGGCGTGCCCGGGGTCGCGGCGCGAGGCTGATCGATGGCCGCGGCCGACCAGGCGAAGCGCGCGCTCGATCCGGCGATCCTCGACCGGCTCTCGAACCTCTCCGTCGTCGCGCGCACGGTCGTCGAGGGCTTCATGGCGGGCCAGCACCGCTCGCCCTACCTCGGCTCGTCGGTCGAGTTCGCGCAGCACAGGGAGTACGTCCCCGGCGACGAGCTCCGCCGCGTCGACTGGAAGGTCTTCGGGCGCAACGACCGCCTCGTCGTGAAGCAGTTCGTCGAGGAGACGAACCTCGTCTGCCACCTCTTCGTCGACGCGAGCGAGTCGATGGGCTACGGCTCGCTCCACTGGACGAAGCTCGACTACGCGCGCTGGTGCGCTGCGGCGATCGCGCACCTCGTGCTCCAGGCGCGCGACACGGCGGGGCTCGTCGTCTTCGACGCGAAGTGGCGCACGAAGGTGCCGCCGGGGAACGGCGCGCAGCAGCTCAAGAACATCCTCGACACGCTGGGCAAGGCCGAGGCGCAGGGCCCGACGGGCGTCGGCGACGTGATCGACTGGGTCGCGCCGAAGTTGAAACGCCGCGGCATCGTGTGCCTCTTCTCCGACTTCTTCGACGAGCCCGAGCGCATCCTCTCCGGCGTGAAGCGGCTCGTGCACGCGGGGCACGAGCCGATCCTCTTCCAGGTGCTCGACCCGGAGGAGACGCGCTTCGAGTTCCAGGGCATGCTGAAGCTGGAAGGCCTCGAGGGGACGGGCGTGCAGAAGATCGACCCGCGCGCGATCCGCGCGGCCTACCTCGAGGAGCTCGAGAAGCACAACAAGGAGCTCGCCCGCGTGGCGCGCTCGCTCTCGGTCGACTGGGTCCCGCTCCCCACCGACCATGGCGTCGACGCGGCCCTCTCCACCTACCTCGCGCACCGCATGGCGCGCGCGCGCGGAGGACGCCGCTGATGGGCGCCCTCGGCGGCTTCGTGAACGCGGGACTGCTCGCGGGGCTCGCGCTCGCGAGCGTGCCGTTGATCATCCACTTGCTCAACCGCCAGCGGCACAAGCCGATGCCGTGGGCGGCGATGCGCTTCGTGCAGGCCGCGTGGAAGAAGACGCGCCGGCGCGTGGAGCTCGAAAACCTGCTCCTGCTCCTCCTGCGCATGGCGGCGGTCGCGCTCCTGGCGCTCGCGATCGCGCGGCCGTTCAGCGGCGCGAAGAACCCGCTCGCGGGCCTGACCGAGAGCCGGCGCGACCTCGTGCTGCTCGTCGACGCCTCTGCGTCCAGGGGTTGGCGCGAAGGCGTCGAGACGTCGTTCGAGAAGGCGCTCGCC
>JACRIO010000249.1 GCA_016220035.1 Planctomycetota bacterium
CGTCAGGGGCCGTTCGCGCGCTTCGGCATGCGCCGACTTCAGGAAGGCTCCCGGCCGGAGCGCCTCGAACCCGCGCCCGCTTCGTCGAGCGCGTCCGCGAGCGCGGCCCCCTTCGCGAGCGTCTCCGCGTCCTCTTCCGCCGCGTCGGAGCTCCACGTGATGCCGCCGCCGACGTGGTAGGCGACCTCGCTCGCGTCGGGCGCCGAGCCGGGCCGCCACACGAGCGTGCGGATCAGGATGTCGAAGGCCGCTCGGCCGCGCGTGTCGACGAAGCCCGCGGCGCCGGTGAAGAAGCCGCGCCCCTCGCCTTCGAGCTCCGCGATCGCGCGCAGGGCCGCGAGCTTGGGCGCGCCGGTGATCGAGCCGCCGGGGAAGAGCGCCGCGAGGAGGTCGAACGCGTCGCGGTCGGGCGCCGCCTCCGCGACGACGTCGGCGACGAGGTGGTGCACGGTCGCGAAGGTCTCGAGGCGCGGAAAAGCCTCGACGCGCACCGAGCCCGCGCGCGCGACGCGCCCGAGGTCGTTGCGCTCGAGGTCGACGATCATCGCGAGCTCCGCGCGGTCCTTCGCGCTCGCGAGGAGCCGGGCGGCGCGCTCCGCGTCCTCCGCGGGCGTCTTCCCGCGCGCGATCGTGCCTTTGATCGGCCGCGTGCGCGCGACCGCTCCGTCGAACTCGAGGAGGAGCTCCGGCGAGGCCGAGAGCAGCGCCCCGCGCGGCGTGCCGAGCGCGCCCGCGGAGTTGCGCGAGTCCCACTCGAGGAAGGCGGCGTAGGGCGCGGGGTTCACGGCGCGCAGGCGGCGGTAGAGCGCTGCGGGCGTCGTCGCGACCGAACGCGTGAAACGGTGCGCGAGGTTCGCCTGGTAGAGCTCGCCGGCGGCGATGCGTTCGCGCAACGCCCCGATGCGGCGCATGTGCACTTCCGGCGGCGTGTGGCGCACGAGGGCGGCGAGCGGACGCGGAGGGACGAGCTCGAGCGGCGGCGCGCGCAGCGCCGCGAGCACGCGCTCGCGCCGCGCGCGGACCGGAGCGCGTCCGTCCCCGGGCGCGTCGCCGAGCACGAGCCAGCCGTCCCCGTTCGTCTCGTCGCGCACGAGAAAATCGACGTAGAGCCCGCCGATCACGAGCGGCGTCCCCCATGCATCGCGCGGCAGCGCGAGCGCGCGCTCCCCGTGGACGCCGAGGTCGTACGCGAGGGCACCGAGGAAGCCGCCGTGGAAAGGACCGGGCACGTCGTCGCCGCCCGCGTGCTCGAGCCGCGCATGGAACGCGCGCAGAGAGCCGAGCTCCGCCGGCGGCGGCCCGAGCGCGAGCGGTTCGAACGCGACGAGGCTCCAGCGCCGCGGCGTCCCGCCCGCGCTGTCGAGCGCGATGCGCGCGCGGAAATCGGCGAGGCGCGCGACGAGCTCGCCGGCGTCGGGGAGCGGACCGAGCGCCTCGACCCGCGGGCAGAACCGCGCGCGCTCCTCCATGGATCAGGCCTCGACGGGCGCGGGACGTCCGCGCGGAAAGGTCGCGGCGAAGCGGCGGTGGTACCAGAGCGCCAGCAGCACGGAGAGGCCGAGCACGCTCGCCCCGAAGAGGAACGGCGCGTGCGGACCCAGGCGTTGGAACACGAGCCCCGCGATCATCGGCCCGCTCATGCGCGCGAGACTCGCGATCGACTGGTTGAGCCCGAGGAAGGCGCCCTGCTCTGCGACCGGCGTCGCGCGCGACACGAGGCCGCTGAGCGACGGGTTGTTCAGCCCGAAACCGAACGGCATGAGCACGCAGCCGAGCAGCACGATCGCCCAGCTCTGCGACAGTCCGAGCACGAGGAGCGAGAGCGCGAGCACCGCCTGCCCTGCGAGCGCGAGCGACGTCTCGCCGAACCGCGGCAGGAGCCGGCGGATGAGGCCGCCCTGGATGATCGCGGACAGGATCCCGATCGCGCCGAGGTAGCGCCCCGTGATCGGCGCGGCCGCGAGGATCTGGTCCATGGTCGCGCGCTCGACCGCGACGTCGACGCCGAACTCGTGCGGGAACAGCGCGAGCCCGAAGCGCGCGAACATGGCCTCGAACGAGGAAAAGGCGACCACGGAGAGGAACGACAGGACGAGCAGCGCGCCGATGCGCGGGTCGCTCCACGCGTGGCGCACCTGCCCCAGCGAGAACACGCGGCTGTGCGTGCGCGCCTCGCGCGGCGGCTCGACGAGCATCTTCCACCCGAAGAGCGCGGCGCACAGCGACAGGCCCGCGGCGAGGAACCCCGGGTACATCGGCGAGTAGGCGGTGAGCTCGCCGCCGAGGAAGGGCCCGAACGTGAAGCCGAGCCCGAACGCCGCGCCGATGAGCCCCATCCCCTTCGCGCGGTTCTCGGGCGTCGTGACGTCGGCGATGTAAGCGGCCGCGGTCGAGATGTTCGCGCCGAAGAAACCGGCGAGGAGGCGCGCGACGAAGAGCATCGGCATCGAGCCCGCGAACGCGAAGAGCAGGTAGGAGGCACTCGTGCCGAGCAGGCCGCCGACGAGCACGGGCTTGCGCCCGATGCGATCGGACAGTCGGCCCCACATCGGCGCGAAGAGGAACTGCATCCCCGAGAAGGACGCGAAGAGGAGGCCGAGCTCGAACTCGTTCGCCTGGTAGGCCTTCGAATAGATGGGCAGGAGCGGCAGGACGATGCCGAAGCCCAGGAGGTCGATGAAGACCGTCAGGAAGATGAAGAGGAGCGGCGATCGTCCCGCGCGCGTCGAGCTCGTGCTCATGGGTGGACCTCACGATACGGGAAGGGTTCCTCGCTTCCTCCACGGTCCCCGTTCAAATCGTGCGTGCGGGCTTGCCGCAGACGACTGGCCGAAGAGGTGCTCACGCTGCATGGGAAGGTCCGGGGCAGCGAAGCGTGTCGAGCACCTCGAGCCAGCCGAACCCGGCGACCCGCCGTGGGTGGGCCACTCGTGAACGAATGGGATCGGACGGTGTTTCCGTGCCTTTCCTGGAGGACGGCCGGAGCGGCGGAGCCGACGCGCAGGGCAGCACGCGACGCCGGAATTGTGCGATTCGAGGAGGCGTGACACGATTCCGGTCCACATGCGCCACACGAAGCGACACGCACCGCGACTCCTCGCCTCGGCCGCGCTGCTCGTCGGTGGCCCGCTCCTCCCCTCGCGGGCCGACCTGCTCGTGACGAATCCGAGCGCCGACCAGTCGATCGGGCAGGGAGGGAGCCCGATGCACATCGCCGACGGTCCCTTCCTCTTTGCCGGCGACGACCCGTTCTACTCGGACTACTGGCGCAGCGTCCTGCGCTTCGACCTGACGTCGATCCCGCCCGGCTCGCTCGTGCACCGCGTCGAGGTCATCCTGCAAGAGACCGCGACCGTCGGGGTCGGACCGGGCGAGGTCGCGCTCCGTCCGGCGCTGACGGCGTGGACGGAGGGGACCGCGACGTGGTTCGCGCCCTGGAACGCGCCGGGAGGCGACTTCGGCGCCGAGAGCGCAGTCACGGATGCGTACGCGCCGGGTCCGACGGTGTTCGCGTCCACGCCGGCGCTCGTCGGCGACGTGCAGACGTGGGTCGACCTGCCGGCGTCGAACCACGGGTGGTTCGCCATCGAGCGCACCTTCGGAGCCGCGCTCGCGTACTGGCTCGCGCGCACGAGCCCGGACCCCGCGCTCTGGCCGGTCTTGATCGTCGAGTACACGCTTCCGCCGGCGAACCATTGCGTCGGCGCGCCGAACTCGGCGGGGACGAGCGCCACGCTCGGCTGGACGGGCTCGTTCGCCCACGCACAGAACGCGTTCACGCTGACGCTCGCGGGCGGCGTGCCGAACGTCGCGGGGATCTTCTTCTGCGGCGACGGGGAGCAGCAGACGCCGTGGGGCAACGGCTTCCTGTGCGCCGACGGTCAGCTCGTGCGCCTGCCGCCCGCCGTGACGCTCTCGCCGAGCGGCGCCGCGGCGCGCACGCTCGACCTGGATGCGGGCGCCGGACTGCACCTCGTCCCCGGTTCGACGTGGAGCTTCCAGTGCAAGTACCGCGACGTGCCCGCGGGCGGAGCGCTGTTCAACTCCTCGGACGCGCTGCGCGTGACGTTTGCGCCCTGACCCGGGTCCGTCCGGGCGCGATGCCCGTGGTGGTCCTTCCCCGGCCGGGTCCTGCACGGAGTTCGGGACGCGACGGAAACCGCGGGCTCCATCCAGGGCGGCGTTCCCGCGCGCCTCCTTCCCTCCCATGATCGTCGCACGAGAATCTTTTTCAGGCCGGGCGGGTGTTCGGCCGATGAGGAACTCCCATGAAGACCAGTGTCCTTTCGTTGCTCGTCGTCGTCGCGGCCGCGGCGGCGCTCTCGTTCGCCCAGTCTCCGCCGTCGAAGATCGACGGGAAGAAGGACGCCGCCGCGCTGGAACTCGACGCGCTGCGGATGAAGTGCGACGCGCTCGGCGCGGAGCTCGCCGAAACGAAAGGCGCGCTCGAGCAGGTCGTGAAGTACCTCGAGGCCCAGGCGCAGACCGCGAAGGCGATGGAGAAGGTACTCGACGACGCCGAGGCCAAGGGCTTCACGTTCGGGATCAACCCGGACTCGCGCATCGCGCTTCTCGCGGGCTGGCGCGATCAGTGCGCCGTGCTGCAGAAGGACGTGCCCGTGCTCAAGGCCGCGAAGAAGGATCCGGCCGAGAAGCCGGCGCCGAAGAACTGATCGCGCTCGGAACGCGCTCGGCGGCGCGCGTGAGCGCGATCCCGGGCTCGTCCGCGGGAGCGCGCGGCTCCGGAAGCCCTCCGCCCCCTGGCGCGCCGCGCGCGGGGGAGCGATCCTCTAGCGCGTGTTGACCCTGGAGGAGATGGAGGCGCGCCTCCTCGTGCCCGGCGCGCCGCCCGAACGCTGGCTCGCGTGGAAGCGTCATTTCGAGCACGGCGCGCCCGCGGAGCTCGTGCTGCTCGCGCGCGAGGTCGAGCTCGATGCGAAGCGCGTGCTCGACGTCGGCTGCGGCTACGGGACGCACCTGCTCCACTTCGCGCCCTCCTCCGTCGGCATCGACCGGCTCGCCGACCACGTCGCGTTCGCGCGCTCGATCGGGCTGCGCTCGGAGGTGCGCGACGTCGACACGCTCGGGTGGAACCTGGGCCTCGGCGACTTCGACCTCGTGTGGATCGCGAACCTGCTCGGCGAGATCGAGGACCCGTCGGCGCTCCTCGCGAGCCTCCCCACCGTGCTCGCGCCCAAGGGCCGCATCGTGCTCTTCGAGCGCGTCTGGCCCGAAAACCCGCGCACGGCGCGCGGCGAGAAGAAGAGGAAGACCGATGCCGAGCCACCACACGTTCTCGCACCTCATCGTCCCGATCCTGTGCGCCGCGCCGCTGATGTCGAGCGCCGGCGAGGCGATCCCGACCGCGCGAGCGAGCGACCCGCGCCGCGAAGGAACGGCGGGCGTCGCGAGCGCGCGTGAGCTCGACGACCCGAAGCCCGACGCGCCGAAGCCCGATGCGGTGAAGCCCGAGGCGACGAAGATCGGGGCGCGCGAGGTCGAGCTCGCGCTCCAGCGCGGGATCGCGCTGCTCGTGGCGCAGCAGGAGAACTACGCCCCCGACGCCGAGCGCGGCGCGGCGCCGAAGACGGGCGGCACCGAGGGGAAGCAGGCGCCGGAGCCGCGCGAGTGGCCGTACGAGGGCGTGTACCGCGTCGGCGGCGACATCCCGATCGGTTACCGGATCGGCGGGACGTCGATCGCGGCGAGTGCCCTGATCACGGCGCAGGACGGAAAACTCTCCGCGGACAGCGCCGCGAGCGTGCGCCGCGGGCTCGACTTCGTGCTGGAAGGGCTCGCGCACCCGCTGATGACGAAGGAGTTCGAGCAGGGCTACGACGTGCGCGGCTGGGGCCATGCGTACGGGCTCGCGTTCCTGCTGCTCGCGCGCGAGCAGAAGCTCGTGCCCAAGGAGCTCGCGAAGCGAGTGGACGGTGAGATCACGAAGCTCGTGACGATGCTCCAGGAGACGGAGATCGAAACGGGCGGGTGGAACTACTCGCGCCCGAACGGCTCGCGCGCGGCGACCGCGAAGCGGCCGAAGAACGCGAAGGAGGGCGCGCCCGTGCGCGTCTCGTCGCCCTCGACCTTCATGACCGCGCCGACGCTGCAGATCCTGTTCGAGGCGGCGCGGCAGGGCGAGAAGGTCGACGCGGACGTGATCGAGCGCGGGTTGAAGACGCTCGAGGACGCGCGGCTCGACACGGGTGCTTTCCAGTACGGCACGAACAAGGCGGCGCAGAACGGGAAGGGCTTCGAGGACGTCCCCGGCGCGATCGGGCGCATGACCGTGTGCGAGACGACGCTCTTCCTCGCGGGCAAGGGCTCCGTCGAGCGCGTGCGGACGGCGATCGACGCGTTCTTCACGCACTGGGAGTGGCTCGAGAAGCGCCGCAAGCAGAACGGCACGCACATCCCGCCCTACTACATCGCGCCCTACTACTTCTTCTACGCGCACCGCTACGTCGCGCAGGGGATCGAGTTCCTGCCCGAGGCGGAACGCGCGGGCTACCGCGAGAAGCTCTACGCGCTCCTGTGGCAGGTGCGCGAGGAGGACGGCGGCTGGAACGACCGCGTGTTCCCGCGGAGCGAGAGCTTCGGCACGGCGATGACCCTGTTCGCGCTGCACGAACCGACGGCGAAGCGGCCGGCGGGCTGGGACGGCGGCGCGAGGAAGGGCGCGAAGTGATCCAGCGGCGCGCGCTCCTCGGGGCCGTCGCGAGCCTCGCACTCGGATCGAGCTGCAAGCTCGACTCTTCAGGGATGGACGCGAGTGCGCACTTCCAGATGGCGGTCGCGTCGAACTGGTCGTACGACCCCGCGTGGAACGACGGACTCGCGGAGAAGTGCGTCTACGAGGCCACACGGACGATCTACGGCAAGGAGCGGCGCTACCTCGCGACCGCGTACACGAACAAGGAGCGCGTCGACCCGAGGACGACGTGCAAGACCGACGATCCGAAGGGTCTCGAGGTCTTCAAGCACCACTGGAGCGAGATCGTCCCGACGGAGAATTACGCCTACCGCTTCTCGACGATGAGCTACTACGACGTGCTCGGCGGGCGACCGAACAAGCTCACCGTCTCGACGCAGGAGGACTGCGGCGCGAGCTTCAAGGAGTGCTGGAGGTCGGGGAACCAGTTCCTCTGGAGCGATTCCGTGTACTTCCCGGGGGGCGGCCGCCGCGAGGGCCGCCTCGACGGCGTCTTCACGTTCGCCGACTCGCTTTCGATCGCTCTGCGCCGCCTCCCCGCGGACCTCGGCCGCGAGGAGCTGGAGCTGTTCGTCGTCCCCCCGCAGAAGGACACGCACCAGGCGTCTTGGACGCTCCAGCGCTGGCGCGTGCGCGGACGCGGCCGTTCGACGCAGGAACTTCCGATCGGAAGCGTCGACGCCGATGGGTACGACGTGTTCGACGCGCACGGCGCGCTCGTCGAGACCTACTGGTTCGCGGCCGACGAAAAGGCGCCGATCTTGCGCGCCATGGTGCGCTACGAAGGGCCGAACGGCGTCACCTATCGACTGAAGTCGATCGAGCGCACCGCGTACTGGAAGCACTGAGCCCGTGGCGCGCGCACGCACCGCATCGGACGAGCGGCCGGACGCCGACGCACGCACCGACGACGAGGCTCCCCAGCTCCCGCCGAAGATCGCGAGCTCGATCGAGCGCTTCCTGAAGGAGCTCGCCGCCGCGCGCGGCGCGTCGCCGCACACGCTGCGCGCCTACGGCAAGGACCTCGAGCAGTTCGCGCGCTTCCTCGCCCTACGCGAGGTCGGCGAACCCGCCGAGATCACGCCGCGCACGCTGCGCGCGTACCTCGGCGAGCTCGACGGGCGCGCGCTCGCGCGCAGTTCGATCCAGCGCAAGCTCTCGGCCGCGCGCTCGTGGTTCAAGCACCTCCTGCGGCGCGGCGAACTCGAGACCCATCCCGCCGCGGGCCTGCGCCAGCGCCGCGGCGAGCGCAAGCTGCCCGGCGCGCTCTCGACGGAGGAGGTCGAGGCCCTGCTGATGGCCCCCGACGTCGCGAAGCCCGCGGGGCGACGCGACAAGGCACTGCTCGAGTTCGTTTACTCCGCCGGCACGCGCGCCGCCGAGACGGTCGGCCTCGACCAGGCCGACCTCGACCTCGCGCGCGGCGTCGCGCGCGTGCGCGGAAAAGGCCGCAAGGAGCGGCTCGTGGCGCTCGGCCGTTACGCGCGCGAGGCGTTGAAGGAGTACCTGGACGATCCCGCGCGGCCGCGCGCGAAGGGCGCCGACTCCGCGGCCGTGTTCCTGAACCCGCGCGGCGGACGGCTCACGACGCGCTCGCTCGGCCGCATCGTCGACGCGTGCGTTCGCAAGGCCGGCATCACGCGTCGCTGCACGCCGCACACGCTGCGGCACTCGTTCGCGACGCACCTCCTCGACAAGGGCTGCGACCTGCGCTCGGTGCAGGAACTGCTCGGTCACGCGCACCTCGTGACCACGCAAATCTACACGCACGTGTCGATCGAGCGCCTGCGCGCCGTCTACGAGAAGGCCCACCCGCGCGCGACGGCGTGAGCGGAGGTCAGCGCGCGAGACCGGCGAGCGCGGCGCGGATGTGCGGCGCGCGATCGACGGGAACGGTCGCGAGCCAGCGTTCGAGCCGCGCGAGGTCCGTGGGCGCGTCGACGTCGAAGTGCGGCGCGAGTTCGGCGACCGAGAGGCCGAGCTCCTTCGCGCGCGCGAGCGTGAGCGCGAACACACGCTCCGTGCTCCACGGGATTCCCTCGAAGAGCCGCGGCGCGGGGCGCGCGAGGCCGACGAGCCAATACCCGCCGTCGAGGCTCGGTCCGAGCACGACCGGATGCCGCGCGAGGAGCTCGAATGCGCGCTCGAGGTCCTCGGGCACGAGCTCGGGCGCGTCCGTGCCCACGACGACGACCGCGCTCGCGCCGCGCGCGAAGGCGTCCTCCGTCGCGTGCACGAGGCGCGGCGACAGCGTCCCATCGACCTGCGCGACGAGCCGCGCGCCGGGCGCGACGGCGGCGAACCACGCGCGCTCGGCGTCGGGCGCGAAGGCGAGGACGAGCTCGCGCTCCCCCGCCGCGGCCGCGAAAGCGTTCGCGGTCGCGAGCGTGTCGAGGAAGAGCCCCTCCGCGAGGCGCGCCGCGCCCTCGCGCCCCACGCCCGGCGCCGCCGCGAGGCGCGTCTTCGCGACGCCCGGCAGCGGCGCCTTGGCCATGACGACGATCGTACGCATGGTGTGCCGCGGCGGATGGTGACGCGCGACGGCGCGCGTGGGAAGCGGCGCGGGTGGAGCTCGGTCCCCGATGCGGGCGCGTCAGGCCTTGCGGCCCGGGTCCCAACCCGGCAGCGCGGCCGCTTGCTTCACCCACGCGAGCAGTTGCTGCTCGTCGATCGGTGCTCCTTCGCGGAGGTCGATCCAGCGCGCGTCCTTGCTCTTCTCCGTGCCGCCGGGCGGGAGCGGGCGGAGCGCCGCGCCGCGGAAGAAGCTGAGCTTCACGTAGCGCGTGAAGACGTGGAGCGCGAGGAACCAGCCCTCGCCCTCGATGCCCCCAGCGCGACCGTAGAACGGAGAGTTCCACCGCACCGCCTTGCGCACGCCGGGCACGCCGCGGACGACGAGCGCGTCGACGCGCTCGACGATCGCGCGCTTCCAGCCCGCGAGTGCTTCGACGTACTCCCGCACCGGAGCGTCGCCGTCTCCCTTCGCGATCTGCGGGTTGCTCCCCGAGAGGAGCTTCGGCGTCCGGGCGCGGCCCGAGCGCGCCGCGGCCTCCGCCGGCCGGCGGTTCGCGGCGATCGCCGCCTTCACGAGCGCCTGGAACGCGCGCGCGTCGAGCCCATCGCCTTCGCGGAGATCGATCGCGCGGCGCGTCTTGCCCTCCAGGCTGGAGTTGAAGAGGTGCGACGGATCCGGAAGCCCGGCGCCCCGAGCGAAGGTGAGCTTCACGACCTTCGCGTAGACCTCACCCGTGCAGACGATCCCGTCGTGCGACCAGACCGGCACGTTCCATTTCCACTCCTCGGCCATCGCGGGGTCGGCCCGTTGGATCAGCGCGCGCACGCGCTCCAAAGCTGCCCCCCGCCAATCGCCGAGCTCACGGATCCGCTGGTCGATGCGCTGCGCGGCGGACGACCCGTCGGTCGGGGAAGCGGCGCGCGCGCGCTGGGCACGCGGAGGCGTCGGCTTCGCGCGGGAGGAAGCGCGCGGAGAGTTTCGGGGGGACTGCATGAGGAGTCGGCTCCACGACGATGGCCGTCGTCCTGGTGCTCCAGGGAGGCCCGCACTTTCGTGCTGGCCGCCGACCGGCGCGGAGGACGAAAGGAAACCACCCGCCGCGACCGAAGTCGAGGCGGGTGGATGGATGGTGATCCCAAGGGGATTTGAACCCCTGTCGCCAGGATGAAAACCTGGTGTCCTAGGCCGGGCTAGACGATGGGACCGCCGTGTGCGTCGCTCGAACTCTCCGCATCGGCCTGCCGCGAAGAGGGCGGGAAAAATACGGGCGGCCCGGGCGCCTGTCAACCCTTCGGAGCGCACGAACCGGCGGGGAGCCAGCCCGCGCGGCCGAGTTGCCCCACCACGTGCGCGTACTCGCGCGCGAGGCCGTCCACCAAGGCCTCCGGGCCGCGCGCGCGCGCGGCGAAGGCCGGGAGCACGTCCCAGGTGTAGGTCTCGATCTCGACGTGGAGCTCGGCGAGCGCCCACGCCCCTCCCGCGAGTGCGCGCGCGAGGAGCTCGTCGGCGAACGCGCGCGTCGTCGCGAGGCCGAGCGGTGCCCCGTGCTCGTCGCGCGCCTCGTCGAGGTCGACCGGCACGTGGAAGTGGCAGCGCCACTCGTCGCAAGCGAGCCACGCGCTGCTCGGCGAACGCAGCTCGCCGAGGTCGTTCGCGCGCAGGCGGCCCGTCGCGCTCCGGCCGGTCGTCTGGTGCAGGAAGCGCGGCTCGTCGAGCGCGAGCAGCGCCGCGCGCCCGCGCGCGTTCGTCGCGGGAGCGGGCACGCGGAGCGCGCTCGTGAACTGGAGCTTGCCGAGCACGCCGCGTCCCGTTCCGGGATCGACGACGGAGGCGTCCTCGAACTCGACCGCGGCATGGCAGGCGTCGAGGCACGTCCCGACGTGGCGGCGGAGGAGCGCCTCGGCCCGCGACGCCCCGACGCCGTGCTCGCGCTCGAGGAAGCGCGCTCCGCGCTCGCACAGGCGCGGAAAGAAGCGCGCGAGTGCCTCGAGGTCGTTGCAGGACGAGCGCGGCTCCGGCTCGAGCGCGAGGACGAGCCGCGGAGCGCCGCGCTCCTCCATGCGCGCGAACTCGAGCGCGCAGTGCGCGAGGTGCGCGATCGCGGCGAGCTCCTTCGCGCTCCCGTCCTCGAACGCGCCGAACTGGCCGCAGTGCGTCGAGATCGAGACGTGCGAACGCGGACCCGACGCCGCGCGCGCGAGCTCGGTCGCGACGCGCGCGACCGCGAGCGTGTAGTCGAGCCGGTCCCGCTCCCACCACGCGGGCTGGAAGACGCGCTCCTTCAACCCGTCCTCTTGGAAGCGCGCGTACGGAAACGCGTTGAACGTGAACGCGTCGAGTGCGTGCTCGGCGAGGAAGTCGGCGAGCGCGGCGCTGCCTTCGCGGCCCGTCGCTGGATCGAGCGCGTGCGCGAGCTCCGCGGGGAGGTACATCCCGACGCCGAAGCGCGCGTGGGGCGCGACGCGCGCCTTGAGCGGGAGCGTCACCGCGCGCAGGCCGTCCTGGAGCTCCGCGAGCGTGCGCGGCGCGTGCAGGTTGAGGCCGTAACCGAGACGCACGCGGCGGCCGGCGTCGACGCTCGCGGAGAACTCCACGCGCGCCCCCGCGCGTCAGAGCGCGATGCCCTCGTCGACGAGGAGCAACGGGATGCCGTCCTGGATCGGGTAGAGGCGCTGCTTGTCCGCGCGCACGAGCCCCGCTTCGAGCTTCACCGAGAGCGTCGCTCCGCCCTGGTTCTTCACGCCGCCCTTCGCGATGCGTTCGTTGACGCGCGCGAGCACGTCCGCGCTCGCCTCGGCGAGCGGCTGGTGGCTCTCCGGACAGATCAGGATGGCGAGCAGGTCCTTGTCGATGGCGGCCATGCGCACGACAGGATGTCCGAGAAGGGGCCGCGGCTCAAGCGCTTGACAGGTTCACCGCGCGGGAGGAGCCTCCGCGCATGCTCGTGGCGACGATCGCGGCCCTCTTCCTCGCCGTCCAGGACGCCGCGCCGACGCCCGCGCCGTGGATGGAGCTCCCCGCGGGCCCGCTGCGCGACGCCGTCCTCGGCCTCGCGCCCGACCTCGAGCCCGCCGCGCCGCCGGAGGGGTTCGGCGCGAAGGGTCGCGCTCCGGGCCTCGCGGCGGGGGCACTCCTCGAGGCGGCGACGTGGAGCCGATGGCGCGCGGCGCTCTTGGAGGTTCGCGCATCGGGCGGGAAGGACGCGCGCGCCGAGGCCCGCGCCCGCGCCGTGCTCGCGCTCGTGGCGCTCGAGCAAGGCCGTCACCGCGACGCGCCCGCGCACCTCGCCGCGGGCGCGGCCGAGCCCGCGCTGCTCGCGGCGCGCTGGCC
>JACRIO010000247.1 GCA_016220035.1 Planctomycetota bacterium
ACGCGACGGCGAAGGCGCTCGACGCGGCCGGCCTCGAGCTGAAGCACATCGGCGCCATCGAGCTCAACGAGGCCTTCGCGGCGCAGGTGCTCGCCTGCCAGCGCGCGTTCGGGAGCGATGCGTTCGCGCAGAAGGAACTCGGCCGCGGCGCGAAGCTCGGCGAACTCGACCCCGCGCGTCTGAATCCCAACGGCGGCGCGATCGCGCTCGGCCATCCCGTCGGTTGCACGGGCGCGCGGCTCGTGCTCACGGCCGCCCACGAGCTCGCGGCCGGGAACCACGAGTTCACGCTCGCCACGTTGTGCATCGGGGGCGGACAGGGCGGCGCCGTGATCCTGGAGCGATGCGCGCCATGATCGACCTCACCGGATTCCCGATGCCCGCGGACGCGCCGCCGCCGAGGAGCTGCGTGCGCCTCGAGCGGCCCGAGCCGGGCGTCGCCGTGCTCGTGCTCGATCCGCCGCACAAGAAGCTCGCGGTCTTCGATCTACCCGTGTTGCGCGACCTCGACCTCGCGCTGGAGGAACTGGAGGCGGACAAGACGCTGAAGGGCCTCGTGATCACGGGTCGTTCGCCGACCGTCTTCGCCGCGGGCGCCGACCTCGACGCGCTCGCGAGCCTCGCGGACCCCGCGACCGTCGCGCGCCTCGTCGACGCGGGCCAGAAGCTCTTCGAGCGCGTCGCGCGCCTCGCGCACGACCGCCACGTGCAGACCGTCGCCGCCGTCGGCGGACCGGTGCCCGGCGGCGCGTTCGAGCTCTCGCTCGCGTGCAACCTGATCCTGTTCGCGGACGACAAGAGCTCGCGCATCGGTCTTCCCGAGACGCAGCTCGGCATCCTGCCCGCGTGGGGCGGCTGCAATCGACTGCCGCGGCGCGCGGGCGTGCCGGTCGCGCTCGACGCGATCCTCACGGGCCGCTTGTACGCGCCGCGCGACGCATTGAAGCTCGGCCTCGTCGATCGCCTCGCGTTCCCGGAAGACCTGCGGCGCGTCGCGCTCGAGCTCGCGAGCGGGCGAATGAAGCTGGAGAAGCGCACGCGCGGTCTGCAAGGCCTGCTCGTCGACCGCGATCCGCTCGCGACGGCGCTGATCGCGAGCCAGGCGCGCACGCAAGTCATGGAGAAGACGCGCGGGAAGTATCCGGCGCCGCTCCTCGCGCTCGAGATCGCCGCGCGCGCGCCGCACACCTCCTTGGAGAAGGGCTTCGAGGCCGAGCGGCAAGCGGTGGCGCAGCTCGCCGTCGGTCCGGTGTGCAAGAACCTGATCGCGATCTTCCGCCTCACCGAGGAGGCGAAGAAGTGGAAGGAGCTCCCCGGCGGGACCGCTGCGCGAGCGCCTGCGCGCGCGGGCGTGCTCGGCGCGGGCGTCATGGGCCGCGGCATCGCGTCGTCGCTCGCCGAGAAGGGCGTGTGGACGCGGCTCTTCGACGTCGCGCCGGCGGCGCTCGACGCGGCGCTCGTCGAGCACCGCGGCGAGGTCGCGGAGAAGCGCCGGAAGCGCCGCCTCGAAGCACACGCCGCGAACGAGGCGGTCGACAAGCTCGACGTCGCGCGCGCGCTCGCGGGCTTTTCCCGCTGCGAGATCGTGATCGAAGCCGTCGCCGAGAAGCTCGCGGTGAAGCGCGAGGTGTTCGGGACACTGGCGCGCGAACTCGCGTCGGACGCGATTCTCGCGACCAACACCTCTTCCCTCTCCGTCGACGCGATCGCGGACGGTCTCCCCCACCCCGAGCGCGTCGTCGGCCTGCACTTCTTCAACCCCGTGAAGAAGATGCCGCTCGTCGAGATCGTGCGCGGCGCGAAGACGTCGCCGGAGACCGTCGCGCGCTGCGCCGCGTTGTGCCTGCAGCTCGGGAAGACGCCGGTCGTCACGCGCGACGTCGCGGGCTTCCTCGTCAATCGCCTGCTGGGTCCCTACCTCGACGAGGCGCTGCGGCTCTTCGCGGGCGGCGTCGACGCACGCATGCTCGACGAGGCGCTCTGCGACTTCGGCATGCCGATGGGGCCGCTCGAGCTCTGCGACGAGGTCGGCTTCGACATCGCGACGCACGCCGCGCGCTCCTTGCACGCGGCCTACGGCGCGCGGATGACGCCGAACGCCGTGCTCGAAGGGCCCGTGAAGGAAGGGCGCCTGGGAAAGAAGACGGGCAAGGGCTTCTACGTGCACGCGCCCGTCGAGAAGGGCGCGAAGCGGCCCAAGAAGGAGCTCGCCGACGACCTGCGCCACCTCGTGCCCGGCGGCGCGCCGCGGGCGCCGCTCACGAGCCCCGAGCTCGTCGCCGAGCGCTGCGTGCTCGCGATGCTCAACGAAGCCGCGCGCGCGCTGCACGAGGAAGTGGTCGCCGGTCCGCGCGAGCTCGACCTCGCGACCGTGTTCGGCATGGGCTTCGCGCCGTTCCGCGGCGGCCTCCTGCGCTGGGCCGACTCGATCGGCACGCAGGAGGTGATCACGCGCCTCGAGCGCCACCGCGCGATGAGCGACGTCGTGGCGCGCGGAGAGGCCGGCGACGAGCGCTTCGCGCCGTGCGAGCGCCTCGTGTGGATGGCGCGCAACCTGCGCTCGTTCCACGCGGGCTGACGCGCGCCGGACCCTTCGTTCCGCCCGAACCGGTCCGCGAGCCGCGCTCCACGCGCCCGGCATCGAGCCGGTTGCGCGCGCTTCGGGCGTGCGCCCCGCCCGAGTCGAGAAACCGGGGCGGCCTGCGACGCGAAACGTGTCCCCTGCATCCAACTGGCCTCGGCCTCCGTAGGCCGAGCCATCGGGCGCGGGCGGCCGTGGCCGCGGCTGCGCAAGAACCTACGCGGTCGCGGTTCCTCGCGAACGGTTCGCCCGCGCCCGGTCTCGCCGCGAGGGCGGCGGCCTCTTGCCCCGCGTCCGCTCCGCGCGCACGCTGGACCGGATGCTCCCCCACCGTCGTCCTCCGCGAAGCGGCCCGCGCGCATGAGCGACGAGAAGCGCCGCTTCGACACGGCCGTCGTCTGGAACGTCGCGAGCCTCGCGGTGCTCGGCGTCTCGGGCATCCTGCTCAACTACCTGATCGGGAAGCAGTACGACGAGGCAGCACTGGGCGTCTTCAACCAAGCCCTTGCCGCCTACATCTTCTTCTCGCAGCTCGCGGTCGGCGGCATCAACGCCTCGACGCTGCGCGCGATCGCGGAGGAGCAGGGGAACGCGAAGCGCATCGCGAGCATCGTTCTCGGGGCGTACGCGCCGACGCTCGTCCTCGCGACGCTGACGACGGTCCTCCTCTGGTTCGCGCGCTTCGCGATCGCCGACTGGCTCGACAGCCCCGCGACGGCGGTGGGCATCGCGGCCATCACGCCGGGGCTCTTCTTCTTCGCGTTGAACAAGGTCGGCATGGCCGTCGCGAACGGTCGCCAGCGCATGCGCGCGTTCGCGGTCTACTCGGCGCTGCGGTACGCGCTCATCCTCCTGGCGCTCGTCGGTTTCCTCGTGCTGGATCCGGAGCGGGCGCGCGGGAACCAGATCGCGTTCGTGTTCTCGTTCTCGGAAGCGGTGCTCTTCCTCGTGCTGCTCGTCGAGGTCGTGCCCGTGGTGCGCTCCAGCGGTCGCGAGCCGTGGCGCGGCTGGGCGCGGGAGCACCTGCGCTACGGGGTGAAGAGCGCCGCGTCGGGCGTGCTGCTCGAGCTCAATGCGCGCGTCGACGTGCTCATGATCGGTCACTTCATGGCCGACCGCTTCGTGGGCATCTACACGATCGCGGCGATGGTCGCGGAGGGCGTCTACCAGCTCCTCGTCGTGCTGCAGAACGTCTACAACCCGATCCTCGCGCGCGAACTCGGCGCGAAGCGCTTCGACGCCCTGCTCGCGACGGTGAAACGGGGGCGACGGCGCACGTACGCGGCGCTCGCCGCCGTCGGCGTCGTCGCGGTGCTCCTTTATCCGCACGTGGTCGAGTTCGCCTTCGGCGGCGGCACCGGAGCGACGGAGCAGGCGACCGCCTTCGCCGCGAGCTGGGTCCCGTTCTGCTGGCTCATGCTCGGCATCGTGCTCGCGTCGGGCTACATCCCGTTCGCGCAGACGTTGCTCATGGCGAACCGGCCGGGCTGGCACACGCTCTATATGGTGCTCACGGTGCTGATCAACGTGATCGGCAACTGGATCCTGATCCCGATCTGGGGGCTGCCGGGGGCCGCGCTCTCGACGGCGAACTCGATGTTCCTCTCGGTGTTCCTGCTCAAGGCGCTGGTGCGCGCGCGGACGGGGTTGAGGCTCTGACACGCGCGCGACCCGGGCACTCGACGACCGTGGGAGGCCGATCACGCACGCCGTCGTCCGGTGCGCGGTTCGGCAGCTCCTGCTCACCCGAGCGATCGCCGAGCGTCGCGCCCAACCTCACGGACTCGCATGCGGTCGAAGTCGGGAGGCGAGCCACCGTTCGAGCGACTCCTCGTCCACGCGGCCCTCGGCGAGCCCGAGGAAGACGTCATAGAGCTCCTCCGGTTCTGCCTCGACGCGCCACCCGTTGCGGGCCAGGAACGCGAAGCACACGACGAAGGCCGTCCGCTTGTTCCCGTCGGTGAACGGGTGGTTGCGGGCGATCCCAAAGGCGTAGGCCGCGGCGAGTCGACCGATCGAAGGCGGTTCCGGCGCGAGCGCCCATCGGTGCTTCGGTCGCTCGAGAGCGGAGGCCAGGAGCCCTGCGTCGCGCACGCCCTCCGAACCGCCGAACCGGGCGATCGACTCGGCGTGGATCCAGAGCACGAGCTCGATCCCGATCCAGTACGGCTCCGTTCGGGTCACTGCGCGAGCTTCCGGAGGACGTCCGAGTTCTCGCGCAAGATTTCCTCGACCAATTCGCGCTCGAGTTCCGCGTCGCCGAGCATCGGCCGCAGGTACAAACCGCCCGCCGCCTCGACGCAGTCCAGGTGATCTCCATCGCGTAGCTTCCAACGCTTCACGACGTCGAGCGGCAAGGCGATGCCGAGCTCGCCGTCGCGGACTACGATGCGGATTCGGTCCATGGCTACCCTCTGTGGATCATCCTGCCCGAGGCGCGCCACGGTCGCAACCGACGACCTGGAGCAGGGATGCTCGCGCGGTGCTCCCGATTCGAGCCCGCGCGTCCGCCTCCATGCTCGGTGAGGATCGAGACGAGCGAGGGGGTCACCCACCATCGAGCGCGCGCTTCCTGCGCGCCACCTCGCGCGCGGCGTCGGCGCGGCCGCGCGCGGTGTAGGCCCGCTCGAGGAGGTCGAGCACGTGCCGCGCGCGCGGCTGGAGCTCGTGCGCGCGCTCGAGGTGCACGAGCTCGCGCTCGGGGTCGCCGAGCATCGCGCGGCACGCCGCGAGCGACAGGTGCGTGCTCACGCGCTCGCGACCGCCGCGCAGGAGCGCATCGAGGACCTCCGCGGCCTCCGCGTGCCGGCCCTCGGCGACGAGCAGCGCGCCGACCACGTCCCCCGCCGCTTGGTTGCGCGGGTTCTCCGCGAGGACAGCGCGCAGACCCGTGATCGCCCTCGCGCGGTCGCCCTGCACCTCCGCGTCGAGCGCGGCGTAGTAGGCGGCGAGCT
>JACRIO010000243.1 GCA_016220035.1 Planctomycetota bacterium
GAATCGGGAAAAAAATCACCTGACTCCGTATGCCGCCGCGTAGGCGTCGAGCAGTGCGTGCGCGTCCTTCGCGGTCGCGAGCTCCCGCGCGAGCCAGCGCGCGCGCTCGGCGAGCCAGACGTCGCTCTTCGCGTCGAGCTTCGCGACGATGCCGTCGATGCTCGCGCGCGCCTTGTCGAGGGCGTTGGCCTTCAGGTGCTGCTCCGCGGCGTGGAGCTTGTTCTCGAGGCCGCGCGCGGTCTGGTAGGCGCCGCTCTTCGTGCGCTTCTCGAGGAGCGCAGCGGCGCTCGCCGCGGTCTTGCTCGCGGCGAAGTCGCGTGCGAGAGCTTCGATCGCGCGCACCGATTGCAGCGTTCGTCCCGCTTTCGCGAGTTCCTCCGACAGGGCGAGGCGCGCCTCCGCCTCGCGCTCGAGCCGCGCCAAGAGGTCGCGCGCGGCGTTCACGCTCGCGTGCGCGACTTCGAGCTTCGCCACGGGCCCCGCGAGCTCCCACGCGCGCGCGTACTCGGCCTTCGCGAAGGCGGCCTTCGCTTCCTCCACGGCTTTCTCCGCCGCGCGCAGCTCGGCGAGTTTTCCGCGCTTCACGAGCTCCTCGAAGGGCTCGTCGAGCAGGCTCCCGAACTGCGCTTGCCAATCGGGGTTGCCTTCCCACGCCACGCGGCCCTCGGCGTCGATCAGCTTCGCGTGCGGGAGCTGCACCGCCGCGATCGCGTAATCGAGGAAGGCCTTGTGCACGTGGTTCAGTCCGATCGGGTATGGCACGGGGTGCTCCGCGAGCCAGCGCTCGAGCGTCGCGGCTTCGTCGTCGCTCACGAGCAGGATCGGGATGCCCAGCGCCGCGTGCTTCTCCGCGAGCTTCGCGAGCCCGGGGAGCTGCGGCACGTGCTGCTCCTGGTAGGTCGACCAGAACACGACGAGCACCGGCCAGCCGCGCAGTCGGTCGAGGTCGCCGTCCTTCGGCGGCGTCCCGATCCACGGGTCGACGCGCAGGAGCGGCGGGAACTGGTTCGCGTAGCTCTTCTGGCCTGCGGGCGCGCGCTCCACCTTCTCCGCGTCGAGCGCGACCGCCGCCGCGCGCCGTCCGATCTTCGTGCGGCGGGGCAGGCTCGGGTCGAAATCGAGCAGCTTGATCTCCTTGAATGCGCTGTTGCCCGTGCCCGCGAGCAATCCGAAATCGCCCGCGAGCTCCGCGCGCGAGCCGAAGAGGAAGTCGAGCACCTCCGTCCCGTCCAGCGTCGCGACCATGCGCGTGCCCGCGACGTCGAGGCGCAGGACGTGCCACTCGCCCGCGAGCGGGACCTTCGTGCGCACGAGCGGTTTCCCGTCGGTGCCGAAGCGCGCGAGGTCGACGTAGCCCTCGGGCAGGACCACGAGCCCGTGGAAGTCGCCGTCCTGCTTCTTCCCGAAGCACAGGCCCGCCATGCGGCAGTCCGCGCCGAGGCGGAGCTCCGCGGAGAGTGACCAGTCGCCCGACGGCCGCTCGTCCACGAAGAGCCGGCGGAACGCGAACTCGCGGTCCTTCGGCCCCGCGGACGCGGGCTTCGTCCCGGTCGATGGTTTCTGCGCCACGTCCGCGTCGACGCCGATGTGCGCGAGGATCGCGCCGTTCTCGACCTCGAAGTCCTTCTCGCCGCCGCCGTAGAAACCAGCGAGCGTCAGCTCGTCGAACAAGAGGCGCCAGCGTTCGAGCGCGAGCTTGTACTTGTCGCAGGTGAGGAAGTAACGCCGCACCGCCTCGGCGTTGGGCGGCTCCGCCGTCGCGGGGCCGCGCAGCACCATCGCGCACATGTACCCGAGGCCCGCCTTGTCGTACTCGTCGGCGAGCGCCAGCGCATCGGCGTGGAACTTCACGCGCATCTCCGCGAGCCGCCGCGCGCTCGTGTCGAGCTTCACGCAGCGCGCGAGCGCCTCCTCGCGACGCTTCGCGAGCGCGGAGGCACCCTCCGCCGCCGGCGCCCCCGGCGCGGGGAGATCGAGCGCCGTCGCCGCGAGCCACTGCCGCAAGACCCCCGCCGCGCGATCCCCCTGCTTGTCGGCTTCGAGCGCCGCCGCGAGCTTCCACAGCACGTCGGGATGGCCTGGATCGCGCTCGAGCGAGCGCCCGTAGAGCTCGATCGCGCGCGCGCGGTCGCCGAGGGCGAGCTGCTGGTCCGCGCGCTCCTCGTAGCGCCGCGCCGCGTCGACCTTGCCCTTGTCCATCGCCTCGAGGTCGACGATCCACGCCTTGAACGCGGTCTCGAACTGATCGAGCGTCGTGATGCCCGCGACCTTCGCGCGCGTCACGAAGAACTCGGTGAAGCGCTCCAGGTGTTTCTCCGTCGCGTACTCCTGGAAGTACTCGCGCATCAGCGCGCGGTACACGAGCCGGCCCGAGGCGTCCTCGGCGTTGTAGAGGTAGTAGACGATGCCCCAGCCCCACGGGTAATAGACGCGGTAGTCCTCCACCTGCCCCTGGATCACGTCGGCGAGCACGTGCGGCTTCGGCCCGCGCAGGTCGTCGACGAGCGGATAGAGCCGCCCGGGCGCGGTGAGGTTCCAATCGAGCCGGCCGTTCGAGAGCAGGCGCGTGCCCTCGAAGAACGACGCCATGCCCTCGTTCAACCACGCCGGCACGCCGGAGCCGCCCGCGAGCGACGTGAACTGGTGGCTCGCCTCGTGGAAGAGCGTCTGCAGCAGGTCCGCGAGCCCACCTTGGTTGTTCGAGCGCGCGTCGTAGGTCACGACGTTCGTCCCGTCCCAATGGCCCGCGGCCCAGTCGACGGGCTGCTTCCCGAGCGTCTTGTACTCCTCGCCGTTCTTGAAGATGAGGACGCCGGCCTTCGGGATCGACTCGCCCTTCGTCTTGTACTGGTGGAACTGGCGGTAGAAGACCTGCACCTGCTCCATCGCGTGCGCGGCGGTCTTCAGCACGCGGTAGCCCGCGTTCGTCCGCACGGAGTAGTGCTCCGTGTCGAGCGTCCACGCCTTCTCCCACTCGGCGTGCAGGGGGTCGTTCTTCGCGACCCAGTCCTCGCTCACGCCCTCGAGCGGGTCCGCGCCGCCGGTCTCGTCGCCGACGGCGAGCTCGTTGCCGCCCTCCTTCGTGATGCGCTCGAGCCCGGCCGCGAGCTCGGGGTGCTCGGGGTCCGTCGCGACCGCTTCGCGCAGGATCGCGCGCGCGGAGTGCCACGCGACATGGTCCATCTGCTCGTTCGCGAGGCGCAGGAGGCGCGAGACGTAGTCGCGGCGCAGGAGCTCGAGCCGCTTGCGCAGCGGATCGGCCTCCTGCACGAAGCGCGCGAGCTCGTCGCGCGCCTTCTGGAGCTCCGCGGGTCGGGCCTTCAGGTGCCGCCACTTCTCGAGGAAGCGGTCGGCGTACCACAGCGCCTCGTCGGTCTGCTTCAGTGCGCGGTCGACGTTCACGAGCGCCGCGAGCGCGCCGAGGTGGTTCTGGTCGCGCTCGAGCACGCGCTCGTAGCCCGCGCGCGCGTCGTCGAGCTTCCCCGCGGCCTCCGCTGTGCGCGCGCGCTCGAACCAGCGCGCGACGAAATCGGTCGAGCCCGGCCCCGAGGTGGCGGATGCGGGGGCGGCGGATGCGGGGGCGGCGGATGCGGGGGCGGCCGACGCGAGGGCGGCGAGCGAGCACAGGACGAACGCGAGCAGGCGGGGCGATCGGGACAAGCGGACCTCTCTCGAAAGGGCGCTCAAGGTACCCCGCTCCGCGCGCGCGGCAACCGGCGCGCGCTCCGCGATCGAGGAGCGCACGGGTGGAAGCCGGTCTCCATCCTCGCCAAGCCCTCCCGAGCCCCCTATCCTCTCCGCCCCCATGTCGACGACGCCGCTCTGCATCCACTACCACCGCGACTTCGACGGCATGGTGTCCGCCGCGGTGCTCGCCTGCGCCCTCGAGCGCTCGACGGGGGAGCGGCCCGGCTGGCGCAGCGTCAACTACGACCAGCGCGAGGACTGGCACGCCTTCGAGGCGGGCAAGCGCTTCGCGATCGTCGACTTCCACTTCCACCCGCGCGCGGAGTACTGGTTCGACCACCACCCGACGACGTTCCTCTCCGAGGAGCTGCGCGCGCGCTACGCGCCGAACGACCGCTGGCACTGGGACGCGGCGTCGCCGTCGTGCCCGCCGATCATCCTCCGGCACGCGAAGGAGCACTGGGGGCAGGAACCGACCGAGCGTTTCCGCGAGATGGCGCACTGGTCGAACGTGATCGACGCGGCGCGCTTCACCTCCGTCGAGCAGGCCGTGTTCGGCGAGGAGCCCGCGCTGCGCATCATGCGCGCGCTCACGGTCGCGCCGACGCCGGACTGGGTCGACACCGTCGTCGCGGGCATGGTGGAGCTCGACCTCGCCGCCGTCGCGTCGCGCGCGGACGTCGAGAAGGCCTACCAACGCGCGTCGAAGAACCGCGACAAGGCACTCGAGCAGTTCCCGCCGACCGTGCTTTGGAAGAAGGACGACGTGCTCTGCTACGACGCCTCGAGCGACAGGATCCGTCGCGAACGTTTCGCGGCCTTCTACCACCACCCCGACATCCACTACTCGGTCGGCGTGATCCCGACGCGCTCGGGGTTCCACGTCAGCGCCGGCGAGAACCCGTGGAACCCGCCGCCCGAGCGCGCGGAGGCGAACGGCGCGCACATCGGGACGATCATGGAGCGCTACGGCGGCGGCGGACACAAGGCCGTCGGCGGAGCGAACCCGCCGAGCCTCGCGGACGCGCGGCGCGTCGCGGCCGAGGTGGCCGACACGCTGCGCGCGGCCCTGCGCGAGGCGCGGTGACGACGGGAGGTGCTGCGTGTCCACGACCGAACGCGGGCCCTCGCTCCTCGCCCTCTCGAAGGAGGCGCTCGGCGCGCGCGTCGTCGAGCTCGGTGGAAAGGCGTTCCACGCGAGAATCGTGCGTGAACACGTGCTCGCGAAGGGCGAGCTCGACTACGCGCGCATGACGTCGCTCCCCGCGGCGCTGCGCGAGCGGCTCGCGGCCGAGCTCCCGATCTTCACGGGCCGGGAGAGCGCGCGCAGCACGGCGAAGGACGCGACGACGAAGCTCCTGATCGAGTTCCCGCGCGACGGAGCGCGCGAGGTCTCGGTCGAAACCGTGCACATGCCCTCCCTGTGGGAAGGCGGCGACGGCGAGCACGTCCCCGGCGCGACTCTGTGCGTGTCGACGCAGGCGGGCTGCCCGATCGGGTGTCCCTTCTGCGCGTCGGGCCAGCTCGGCCTCGCGCGCAACCTCGCGAGCCACGAGATCGTCGAGCAGTACGTGCGCGGCCGGGCGCTCGGTCCGCTCGCGCGCAGCGTCGTGATGGGCATGGGCGAGCCCCTGCTCAACTACGCGAACCTCGCCGTCGCGCTCGACGTGGTGCACGACGAGATGGGCTTGGGGTCGCGCAAGGTCACCGTGTCGACCGTCGGCTTCCCCGACCGCTTGCGCAAGCTCGCGCCCTCGAAGCCGCGCTTCCAGCTCGCGATCAGCCTGCACACGCCTTTTCAGGCGGAGCGCGACGTCCTCGTGCCCGCGATGAAGGGCGTGCCGATCGCGGAGATCGTGGCCGCGGGCGACGACTGGTTCGAGCGGACCGGGCGCGAGATCACCTACGAGTACGTGCTGCTCGGCGGCACGAACGACACGGGGTCGCACGCGCGGGGGCTCGGCGAGCTCCTTCGCGGTCGCCGCTGCACGGTGAACTTGATCCCGTTCAATCCGGTCGAGGAGAGCCCCTACCGCCGGCCGTCCGCCGAAACCGTCGAGGCCTTCCGCGCGGCCCTCGAACGCGCGGGGCTCGTCGCCACCGTGCGCTGGTCGCGCGGCGTCGAGAGCGACGCGGCGTGCGGGCAGCTGCGGTTGCGCGCCGCCGCGGAGCGGTAGGACGACCGCGATCCCGCGGGAAGGTCTCCGTTCCACGCAACGGAGAGCGGGGCCTGGGCAAGAACGCCCGCACCGCGCAGACTCGTCCATCGGAGGTCCGCATGTCCCGCCCCACGTGCTTCGTGTTCGCGCTCTACGCCCTCGCCCTTCCCGCATCGGCCCAGCTCACGACCGTCGCGATCTCCGCGAGCCAGGACGCGACCATCTACTGGCAAGCGCCCGGCACGGCGGACGGCGGCGGTCAGTGGCTCCACTCGCGCTTCGACGACCTCGCCGACGTGGAGACGCACGACTTCCTCCTGCGCTTCGACGTCGCGAGCCAGATCCCGGCGGGTGCCAGCGTGCAGAGCGCGCGCATCGAGCTCGTCTGCGTCGAGGTGTTCAGCACCGCGGCCTTCCCGCTCGTCGCGCAGCGCGTGACGCAGCCGTGGACCGAAGGCTCTTCCGACGCCGCGGGAAACGAGTGGACGGGCGTCGCGGCGCAAGCGGGCGACGTCACCGCGAGCCACGCGAGCTTCCCCGCGACGCCCTGGACGCCGCCCATCGTCACGCCCGGCGTAGTGACCGGCGCCGCGATCCAACCGCCCGGCGTGTGGATCCTTCCCTCGACGCCGAACGCGATCGCCGCCGCGCAGGCGTGGCTCGATCAGCCGGCGGCGAACTTCGGGCTCTACCTCTCCACGCAGGAAACCGTGCGCTTCGCGAGCCGCGAGAACGGCGCGCTCCCCGGCCCGCGTCTCGTCGTCGAGTACTTGCCGCCCTGCGGCCAGGTCCAGAACGAGTGCGTCGCGACGCCGAACTCGACGGGCCACGGCGCGACCTTGGGATGGAGCGGGAGCACGAGCCTCGCGCAGAACGCGTTCACCGTGACGCTCGCGGGCGGCGTGCCCAACAGCATCGGGTTCTTCTTCTTCGGCACGCTCGCGCAGCAGACCCCGTGGGGCAACGGCCAGCTCTGCGTCGACGGGCAACTTTTTCGCCTGCTCCCCGCCGTGCCGTTCAGCGCGAGCGGGGCGGCGCAGCGCCCGTTGAACTTCGCGACGGTTCCCGCGAACCAGATCACGCCCTTCTCGACTTGGCGCTTCCAGTGCAAGTACCGCGACGTGGCCGCCGGAGGAGCGCTCTTCAACTCCACGGACGCGCTGCGCGCGACGTTCTGTCCCTGAGCTCCTTCGCGCGGACCTCGGAGCGCGTTTTCGGCGGGGCCTCCAGGCACCGAGGCCGGGGTAGACTCTGGGGAGACTCGCACCCACGACGAACCCCAGCCCACCGATCATGAACCGCGAACTCCGCACCCTCGCCGCCGCCGCGCTCCTCGCCCTCCTCGCCGTCCCCGCCGCCGCCGGGACGGTCGCGATCCCCGCGAACAAGGACAGCACGCTCCACTCGGAGAACGGCACGCTCGCGAACGGCGCGGGCGACTACTTCTTCACCGGCGTGACGGCGCTCGGCGCGAAACGGCGCGCGTTGATCCTCTTCGACGTCGCGAATTCCATCCCCGCGGGATCGACGATCGTGAGCGCGGCGCTCGTGCTCAACATGTCGCAGACGGCCGCGAGCGCGGTCGACGTGAAGCTCCACCGCGTGCTCGCGAGCTGGGGCGAGGGCGCTTCGAATCCGACCGGCCAGGAGGGCGCGGGCGCCGCCGCGCAGCCGGGCGACGCGACGTGGACGGCGCGCTTCTTCCCCGGGACGCCGTGGACGACGCCGGGCGGCGACTACGTCGCGACGCCGAGCGCCGTGCACTCGGTCGACCAGGGTCCCGGCGACACGTGGAACTCGCTCGGCATGGCCAACGACGTGCAGGGTTGGCTGAACGCGCCGTCCTCGAACTTCGGCTGGATCGTGATCGGCGACGAAACGCAGATCATCACCGCCAAGCGCTTCGACAGCCGTACGAACCCCACGCCCGCGAACCGGCCCGTGCTGATCGTCGACTTCACGCCGCCGCTCGTGCCCGCGAACTACTGCACGGCGACGGCGAACTCGACCGGCTTCCCCGGACAGCTTTCCGCGCTCAACGCGCCGAGCCTCGCGAACGGCATGCTCCAGCTCGCCGCGTCCCAGCTCCCGCCGAACACGAACTGCTCCTTCTTCTTCGGCACGGAGCGCACGGAGACGCCGCTCGGCAACGGCAACCTGTGCGTCGCGGGATCGATGTACCGCCTGGGCACGTCGACCGCGAGCCCGGGCGGCGTCGCGACGCGCAACGCGCTGTACGGCCTCCTCCCCGTCAGCGTGATCACGCCGGGCTCGACGTGGTGCTTCCAGGCGCAGTACAGGAACGTCGCGGCCGGCGGCGCGGGCTTCAACCAGACGAACGGCCTCGCGGTGACGTTCGGGTTCTGATCCGCGCGCGGCGCGAACGCACCGGGGGCCGCGCGGCCCCCGGTCGCGTTCAGGCGCGCACGCGCGCGGGCAGGCAGCGCTCGACCTTCGACAACGCGAGGTCGATCTCACTCTTCTGCACGACGAACGGCAGGCGGAAGCGGATCGAGCGGTCGCCGCACTGGATGCCGAGCAGCTTCTCCTCGCGCATGCGCTTGAGCCA
>JACRIO010000244.1 GCA_016220035.1 Planctomycetota bacterium
CTGCTCCAGCGCCGGCTGAAGGGCCTCGACATCGCGCTCGAGCAACGCGTGCGCGCCGAATCCGGGATCGCCGTCGCCGCGGCGAGCATCATCGCGCGCGAGGAGTTCCTCACCGCGCTGCACGAGCTCTCCGAGGAAGCCGCCGTCGAGCTGCGCAAGGGCGCGGGCGATCCGGCCGACGCCGCTGCCCGCCGCTACGTGGCGATCCACGGCCGCGAGGCGTTGAGCGACGTGGCGAAGGTGCACTTCAAGAACACGCAGAAGCTCGGCTTCGCGTGACGCGCGCGAACGTCTGCTATCCTCGGCCCGCGATGAAGACGACGTGGATGTCCGGCGCGGGGAATCTGATCGTGATGGTCGACGGATTCGCCGAGACGCTGCCCGCGGAACCCGCCCGGTTCGCGCGCGAAGCGTGCGCGTGCGCCGCGCCCAACGGGCAGCGACCGGACGGCGTGATCCTCGTGAAGCGACCGCGGAGCGGCGGTGACTGCGTCATGGAGATCTACAACGCCGACGGTTCGCGCCCTGAGACGTGCGGAAACGGTCTGCGCTGCGTGGCGAAGCTCGTGTTCGACCGCGGGCACGTCGCGAAAAGCCCGTTCGTGATCGAGACGGACGCGGGGCCTGTGACGGCCAGCATCGAGGCCGCGGAGCACGGTGTCGCGCGCGCGACGATCGCGATGGGCACTCCACGCATCCTGGCGCGCGGTGAGCGGCTCCATGTGCTCGGCGCGGAGCATGCGGCCGTCCTTGTCGACGTGGGCAACCCGCACTGCGTGTTGTTCGTCGACGACGAACGGACTGCGCCGGTGGCGGTGCTCGGGCCGGCGCTCGAGAAGCACGCACGGTTTCCGCGCGGCACGAACGTCGAGTTCCTCGCGCTGCGCCGCGAGGGCGCGTTTCTGCGCGTGTGGGAGCGCGGCGTGGGCGAGACGCAGGCTTGCGGCACCGGAGCGTGCGCGGCGGCCTTCGCCGCGGTCGACGCGGGCCGCGCGCGCTGGCCCGTGCGCCTCTGCGTTCCCGGCGGCGAGCTCGTGATCGACGCGGACGGGCGCGGCGGGGTCACGCTCGAGGGGCCGGTCGAGGAGCTCGTCGAGCGCGCGAACGCGACGCGCGGTGCGTGACGCGCCGTCCAAGAGCACGTCCACCGCGCATGGGCTACCTCCTCAACATCGTCCTCGCCGTCGCCGTGCTCGGACTGGCGGATCTCGGTTGGGAGAGCCCGCGCGAATGGCCCTGGATGCTCTTCGTGCTCGCGTGCGCGCCGGTGCTCCTCGGCCGCGCACTCCACGCGCTCGTCCTGCGCGGGCGGTTTCCCGCCGCGGATCTCCTCGCGCGTCTGCTCGCCATCTCGCCGCCCGTGTGCTTCGCGCTGCTCGTCGGCGAATGCGGTTGGTGCGCGAGCGTCGAGCGCTGGTTCGGCGGATCCGCGTCGTTCCTCGAATGGCCGCGCTGGACGCTCGTGCCCGTGATCGCGCCCTTCGTCTTCTTCCAAGCGCTCGCGATAGATGCACGCGCGCGCGCGTTGTGGACGCCGGCGACCGGCGGTCGATGGCGCGCGTTCCAGCTGCGCATGTTCTCGTCCGCGCTCCTGCCGATCGCGGTGTACGTCGCCGCGTCGATCGGGATCGGCTGCTTTCCGGAGCTCCGTACGCGCATCGAGGTCGTCGCGCTCTACAACGTGCTCTTCGCCGGGGCGATGCTCGTCGTCCTCGCGCTCTTCCTGCCGTTCCTCCTGCGCAACACGTGGGAGACGGAGCCGATCCCGGCCGGTACGCAGCGCTCGGTGCTCGAATCCGTCGCGCGGGCCGCCGGTTTTCGCGCGCGCGAGCTGCTCGTCTGGCGCACGGGCGGAACGATGGCGAACGCGGCGATCGTCGGCCTCGGGAAGCACACGCGTGTCGTGCTGTTCTCCGATCTCCTGCTCGCGCAACTCGATCCGCGCGAGCTCGCGGCCGTGTTCGCGCACGAGATGGGCCATGCGGTGCGGCGCCACGTGTTCGTGTTCGTCGCGCTCGCGGGCGGGTTCTTCCTCAGCCTCGATGCGTTGGCCAACGCGCTGCTCGACGTGAACGAGTGGCTCGCGGGCGGGTTCGTGCTCGCTGCGCTCGCGGGCGGTTACTTCGCGTTCGGCTGGCTGTCGCGGCGCTTCGAGCTCGAAGCCGATCTCTACAGCCTCGCCTTGCTGCGCGATCCTCAGGCGCTCATCGACGCGCTCGAGAAGGTCGGCGGCAGCTTCCGCGACGTCGCGAGCTGGCGGCACTTCAGCACGTCGCGGCGCGTCGAGTTCCTCGTGCGCACGACGCACGATGCGCGCGTCGGGACGCGGCTCCTGAAGCTCTTGCGCATCGTTTCCGTCGCCGCCGTCGCGTGGTTCGTGATCGCGCTCGGCGCGCAGCTCTGGACGGTGTCGCGCGCGGCGCCCGTGGAGCTCGTGCAAGCCGAGCTGTGCCTCGGTCGCTACGAACGCGCGGTCGAACGCGCGGCGGAGGTCGCGGAGCTCCCGGAGGACCTCGCACGCCTCGTGCAGCGCGCACGTGGGCTCACTTCCGGCGACGACGACCTCGCGCGCCTCGAGCGGAGTGCTCGCGCCGCGTTGCGCGCCGGCGACGAGGTCGCGGCGCACGAGTGGCTCACGCTCGGCGCGCTCCGCCACCGCCGCGACCTCGCGATCGTCGCCGAAGCGGTGCGGGAATGGCACGTCGACCACGCGACGGACGTGCGCGCCGTGCTCGGCGAGGAACTGTGGACGGCCTGGAGCGCGGACTTAGAAGCGCTGCGCGCTCGCTGAGGTCGGGACGGGCCCTTCGACGCCGTCGATGCGCGCGAAGCGCGAGACCGGAGCGCGCTCAGTACGAAAGCCCGTTGCGCCGCAGGTGCACCTGCGGGTCGCCCTCGCGGAGGAGGGCGCCCGCGACGGCCTCGGCGGTGATCAGCACGTGATCCCCCGCCGGGAGCTCGCCCACGAAGCGGCACTCGATCCACGCGAGCGCGTCGGCCGGCACGGGCAGACCGCCGGGTGTCTCGACCACGGTCAAGCGGTCGAACGGCGACTCGCCGTCTGTTAGCCGGCGTGTGAAGGCGGCCAGGAGGCCCTTCGAGGTCCCGTCGACCACGGCGACCGCGAAGCGCCCGGTCGCCCGCACATCGACGAGCACCGGCCGGTCGCGGCCGATCGCGAGGCAGAGCATCGGCGGGGTGAACGCGGCCTGCTGGACGAAGGAGGCCAGGAAGCCGCCGCGGCGATCGCCGACGCGGGTCGTCACGACGAAGAGCCCCGAGGGGATTCGGCCGAGGGCACGGGCGAGCGGGGTCGGGTCCGGCGGGGGCATGGGCGGCCCAGGCTAGGGGCGCTGGAGCACCCTCGCCAGGAGCTGTCGGGAACGGAGGAAACCCCGGGCCCTAATAATAAGGAAGCCCTGGAATCGCCTCGGGAGCGCCTGGATAATGCCGCGCCACCTGTCCCCAGCGCTCGTCCCGACATGACCGCCACGCGCCGCCCGGCCCCCTCGCCTGGGTTCGTTTCGACAGCCGCCGACCCGCTCGCCAGGGCGGGAGAACGGCGTTCTGAGCTCGCCCAACGGCTCGCCCCGCTGGCCGAGGACCGCGAGCTCTCGGCCCGCGAACTCGTGCTCGCGACCGCGCACGAAGTGCACGCATGGACCGCCGCGTGGCCCGCGGAGTGGAACGAGCTCGAGGTCGGCGACGAGCTCGAGCGCGGCCTCGCCGAGTGGATGCGCGACCACGCCTGGCGTGGACCGTGCGCGCACTTCGTCGACACGTTGCGCGCCACGTGGCGCGAGTTCCGGGAGCGCGGCAAAGACGACCTCCAGGGTGCCTTCGCCGAGGAGGTGGGCCTGTGGACGTGGAGCACGGAAGAGGACCTCGGCGTACCCGACGAGCACGCCGTCGCCTGGAACGGGGCGCCGCTCGCGCGCGGTCGGCGGCTCCCGTTGCGGCGTGAAGCCGCGCGTCACGCCGCGGCGACCGTGCGCACGGGCGAGACGATCCTCGTGACGGGTTGGTCGGAGACGCTCGCGCTCGCGATGGAGCTCGCGTGGAAGGCCGGCAAGCGTCCGCACCTGTTGATGGGCGAGTCGCTGCCGTTGCTCGACGGCCGCCGCATGGCGCGCGACGTCGTCCCCGAGGGCGTGCTGGTGACGCTCGTTTACGACGCGGTGCTGCCGTCGCTGATCGCGCGCGCGGACCGCGTGTGGGCGCCGGCGGAAGGCATCGGTGCACGCGAGTTCAGCGCTCGCGCCGGCACGCGCACGCTGATCGAGGCGGCGCGCGCGCGCGAGGTCGACGTCGAGCTCGTGACGACGAGCGACAAGGTGCTCCCGTGCGGCGAGCTCCTGCTCCCGTCGTGGTGCGCGCGCACGCCGGAGCTCCTGTGGGAGGACGCGCTCGAAGGCGTCACGCTCGAGCTCGACTGCTTCGAGGCCGTGCCGCTCGCGCTCACCCCCGAACCGATCACCGAGAACGGCCGCGAACGCGTCGCCGATCTCGCCCTGCGCGCGATGCGCGCTTCCGCCGAGCCGCCGTGCGGCGCGCTCGAGCGCTAGACCAAGCACTTTTCGAGGACCGAGAAGACCATGACTGCCAGCGAAGACACGCCCACGCAGACCCCGGGCGGACGCGTCACGCCGCGACTCATCGAACGCGAGATGAAGGAGTCGTACCTCACGTACGCGCTCTCCGTCATCCACTCGCGCGCGCTCCCCGACGTCCGCGACGGACTGAAGCCGTCGCAGCGCCGCATCCTCGTCGCGATGAACGACCTGAACTTGACGCCGCGCGCCAAGTACAGGAAGTGCGCGAAGATCGCGGGCGACACGTCGGGCAACTCCCACCCGCACGGCGAGGCGGTGATCTACCCGACGCTCGTGCGCATGGCGCAGGATTTCTCGCTGCGCTACCCGCTCATCGACGGCCAGGGCAACTTCGGTTCGATCGACAACGACCCGCCGGCGGCGATGCGTTACACGGAAGCGCGCATGGCCGGGACCGCGGTCGAGATGATGGCCGACCTCGAGAAGGAGACGGTCGACTTCGAGCCGAACTACGACGGCACGCGGACGCAGCCCATCGTGCTCCCGGGGCGCTTTCCGAACCTGCTCTGCAACGGCTCGGAGGGCATCGCGGTCGGCATGGCGACGAGCCTGCCGCCGCACAACCTCGGCGAGATCTGCACCGCGATGCGCGCGGTGCTCGACGATCCCTCGATCTCGATCCAAGCCCTGTGCGACATCGTCAAGGGTCCCGACTTCCCCACGGGCGGCATCATCATGGGGAAGAACGGGATCCTGCAGTCGCAGGTCACCGGCCGCGGGCTCGTGCGCGTGCGCGCGAAGACGTCCGTCGAGGACAAGGGCACGAAGCAGGTCATCGTCGTTCACGAGATCCCGTACCAGGTCAGGAAGAGCGCGATCATCGAGAAGATCGTCGAGGTGGTGAAGGAGGCTCGAATCACGGGCATTTCCGACATCCGTGACGAGTCCGACCGCGACGGCATGCGGCTCGTGATCGAGCTGAAGAAGGGCGAGGACCCCGAGGTCATCCAGAACCAGCTCTTCCAGTACACGCCGCTCCAGACGACGTTCTCGATCATCAACCTGGCGATCGTCGATCGTCAGCCGCGCACGCTCACGCTCCGCGGGTTGCTCGACAGCTACCTCAAGCACCGCCGCATCGTCATCCGTCGGCGCACGCAATACCTCCTGCGCGAAGCGGAAGCCCGCAAGCACATCGTCGAGGGTCTGCGCATCGCGGTCGACCGGATCGACGAGGTCATCGCCCTCATCCGCGCCAGCAAGACGCGTGAAGAGGCGCGCGAGCGGCTCAGCCAGGCCTTCGGGCTCTCCGAGCGGCAGTCGCAGGCGATCGTCGACATGCGCCTCGGCGCGTTGACGGGCCTGGAGCGCGAGAAGCTGGAGCAGGAGTTCAACAAGCTCGTCGCCGAGATCGCGGATCTGAACGACATCCTCGCGCGCGACGCCCGCGTCGTCGCGATCATCAAGGAGGACCTCGACGACCTAGAGAACAAGTACGGCGACGCGCGCCGCACGCAGATCAGCGAGGAGGAGATCGACGGCAACTTCGACCTCGAGGAGCTCATCACCGAGCAGATGATGGTCGTGACCGTCTCGCAGGACGGCTACATCAAGCGCACGCCGCTCGACGTGTACCGCGCCCAAGGTCGCGGCGGTCGCGGCATCAAAGGCTCGGAGGCGAAGGAAGGCGACGTGCTCAAGTCGCTCTTCGTGGCCAGCACGCACGACTACGTGCTCAACTTCTCGAACAAGGGCAAGGTGTACTGGCTCAAGGTCTACAACCTGCCCGAAGCCACACGCACCTCGAAGGGCCGGGCGATCAACAACCTCCTCCCGCTCGAGGGGGGCGAGACGATCACGAACGTCCTGCGCGTGATGGAGTTCGACAAGGACTCGAACGTGTTCTTCGCGACCCGTCGCGGCACCGTGAAGAAGACGAAGCTCGAGGCCTACTCGCGTCCCAAGAAGGGCGGCATCCGCGCCATCCTGCTCGACGAGGGCGACGAGGTCGTCGGCGTCTCGCTGTGCAAGCCGGGCGACACGATCATCCTCGCCAGCAAGGACGGACAGGCGATCCGCTTCGACGAAGCCGCCGCGCGCCAGATGGGCCGCACGAGCTACGGCGTGCGCGGCATCAAGCTCCTCGGAGAGGACGTGGTCGTCGGTTGCGTCGTCGTCAGCGACACGAGCTCGACCTTGATCACCGGGTGCGAAGCCGGGCACGGCAAGCGCACGCCCGTCGAGGACTACCCGATCAAGGGTCGTGGCGGCCAAGGCGTCATCAACATCAAGACGGAAGGTCGCAACGGCGGCGTCGTCGGCATCGCGCTCGCGAAGGAAGGCGACGACGTCATGTTCATCACCCAGACGGGCATGATCGTGCGCACGCCGATCGCGGACGTCTCGACGATGGGGCGCAACACCCAGGGCGTGCGCCTCGTGAACCTGAAGGACGGCGACAAGCTCGTCGCGCTCGAAGTCGTGTCCGAGCAGGACCTCGAACGCTTCGCCGACGCCGAAGCGCTGCGTCCCCAGCGCACGGGCGAACGCCCCGAGCTGATCACGGAAGGCGACGGAACGGACGAGGACGACGAGCCGATCGACGACACTCGGGAAGACGAACCGGAGGACGGGCCCGCGGATTGAAGGCGACGGCGGAAGACGCTCGCGCGAGGGAGCGTGGACGCAACGGCACCTCGAACGTCGACACAAGGAGAAGACATGGCCCTCAAGGAAAAATGGGACGCCGACCTCAAGCAGGCGATGCTCGCGAAGAACGAGGTCGTCCGCGACACGCTTCGGCTGCTGCTCAGCGAGATCAAGAAAGCGAACCTCCAGGACGGGAAGGAGATCACCCCCGAGCTCGAGATGGAGGTGCTCCAACGCGCCGTGAAGCAGCGCCAACAGTCCATCGCCGAGTTCGAGAAGGCGGCGCGCGCCGACCTCGTCGCGAAGGAGCGGCGCGAGCTCGACGTGCTGCTCGGCTACATGCCCAAGCAGATGAACGAGGACGAAGTGCGCCTCGCGGTGAAGTCGCTCATGGCCGAGCTCGGTGTGAGCACGAAGAAGGACCTCGGGACGGTGATGAAGGCGCTCATGGCGCGCCACAAAGGCCAAGTCGACGGCAAGCTCGCGAACAAGGTGCTCGCGGAGCTGCTCGCGTGACGGCGCAGCGCCGACGCGTGGATCGAGCGTCGGCGTCGGCGCGGCTTGCGCGACAGGAACGGGCGCCGCGCGCCGAACGCGAGCGCTAGTCTCCCGTGCGCGAGCACGACACGAGCGATGCGCGAGGACCTTTCATCGACGGAGGCGGGCGAGCGCCGTTCCAGTGCCTCCAAGGCGGACGGCGCGGGGACGGGCTCGTGTTCAGCGGACGGATCGGAGACCGGAGCCGCCGGTTCGATGGACATCGTCGAGCGCCACCGCGGCCTGTTCACGCGCACCGCGCTCGTCTCGTTCCTCACGCTTCTGTCGCGCCTCGCCGGCTTCGTCCGCGAGTCGATGACCGCCGCGCTCTTCGGCCATGCGTCGATCGTGAGCGACGCCTTCATCACGGCGTGGCGCATCCCGAACCTCTTCCGTGCGCTCATGGGCGAGGGTGCGATCGTGACTGGGCTCCAAACCGAGCTCACGCGCGTCGACCACGCGCACGGCGAGCGGGCGGGGCGCGCGTTCTTCCACGCGATGCTGCGTCTCGTTGGGAAGCTCTCCGTGGTCGTGTGCCTCGTCTGCATGCTCGTCGCGTGGTTCTCGCCCGACCGCATGCCCGGCACGGGCTGGGCGTGGCTCGGCGAGAACCCCTCGGCCGTGCGCGAGTTCACCGTGCGCATGCTGCCCTTCGTCGTTCTGGTCTGCCTGTCCGCGGTCGTGGGCGGCGCGCTCAACGTCCGCGGGCACTTCTTCGCGCCCAACGTCGCGCCCGTCGCGATGAACCTCGGCTGGATCGCGGCGCTCTTCGCGGTCGGGGCGTACTTCGGAGCGGGTCGGGGCGCCGCCGAGGCCGACGCGACGGCGCGGCAGATGGACATGGCGCGCTGGCTGGCGACCTACGTGCTCGTCGCAGGCGTGATCCTGCTCGTCGTGCAGCTCCCGGCGCTCTCGGGCGCGGGGCTCTCGGGCGCGAGCTCGCCCGAGGAGCGCGCGCGATCGCGCCGGGCCGCGTGGGGCGCCGTCCGGTCGAGCCTTCCGCTCGCGCTCGGCGCCGCCGCGTTCCAGGTGAACGCGCTGGTCGCCGGGCTCCTGGCGCTCGCGCTCCTTCCCGACGGCGGGTCGTCGCTCCTCTACTACGCGAGCCGTCTGCAGCAGCTCCCGCTCTCGCTCGTGGCCGTCGCCGCCACGAGCGCGGTGTTCCCGGCGTTGAGCGCGCTCGGCGAGCGACGCGAGCTCGACCGCCTGCGCGAGCTGCACGAGCGCACGCACCTCGCCGTGGCGTTCGTCGCGGTGCCGGCGAGCCTCGGCTTGTGCCTCTTCGCCGAGCCGATCCTCGCGGTGTGCTTCCAGCACGGCGAGTTCGGCGCAGCGGGCGTCGAGCGCGCCGCATGGGCGCTCCGAGCGTTGGCGCTAGCCATCTTCCCCGCGGGCGCGGCGGGGCTCGTGGCGCGCACGCACTACGCCCTGGGTGAGGTGGCGACGCCCGTCCGCGTGGCGCTCTTCCTCGTCGTCGTGAACGCAGCGCTCTCGGTCGGCTTGGTCGCGGGCTTGGGTTTCGATCTGGTCGGGCTCGCGTGGAGCACCACCCTGTGCGCGTGGCTGAACCTCCTCCTGCTGCTGCCGGGCCTCGGACAGAGACTTGGGCCGACCGGCGGGTGGGGGCCGCTCGCCGCGCGACTCGCCCGCATCGCGGCCGCGGCGGGGGCGAGCACCGGACTCGCATGGTGGACGCATCGCAACCTCGCGCGGGAGCACGGAAGCGCTTGGCCCCTCTTCCTTTGCATCTTCTTGGCTGTCGGGCTCTACGCGGGGTTCTCGGAGCTGCTCGCGATCGAGGAGTGGCGGACGCTCCGCCGGCGCCTCCGAAAGCGCGCTTCCTGATGCCCGGGACGCCCACGCATGCCCAATTTGTGCTACCGACGTAACCTCGCAGACCACAAGATATAGGGGCGGCACCGCGACGTTTTATTTTGCAAGGGGCCTTTCGGGGACGGCATCATCCGCCCTTGTCGCGCGCGTCGGGCGCAGCTGGGGGAGTTGCGGAGGAGTGTTCTAAACGCCTGTATCACAGGCCTTTATGACACCACTCCGCCCCTCGTGCACTGGCCCGCGAGTGCGCTGCACAGCCCTGGAACGAACCGCATCCGCCCTTCCCCCCTGGCCCACTACGGAAAACGATCGTGAAGTCCTCCGCGCCCTCGCTCCCCAAGACCGGTCGCGTTGCCGAAAGCCGTACTGCCGTGGACGCTCTCGCCGAACTCGAGGCCATCGCGCCCCCGCGTGCTCTCCCCGACCCCGACCTGACCGAGAATGCGCGCACGGTCCTCGAGCGCCGCTACCTCAAGAAGGACCCGGCCACGGGCAAGGTCTGCGAGACACCGCGCGAGCTCCTCTGGCGCGTCGCGGCGCACATCGCCAAGGGCGAGCTCATGTTCGCCGGCGGCTCGGCGGAGAAGGCGCTCCTCGTCGCGCGCGAGTTCTACGAGCTCATGGCGCTGCGCAAGTTCATGCCCAACAGCCCGACGCTCATGAACGCGGGCCGCGAGATGGGCATGCTCTCCGCGTGCTTCGTCCTCCCCGTCGAGGACTCGATCGAAGGCATCTTCGACTCGATCAAGGCCACCGCGATGATCCAGAAGGCGGGCGGCGGCACGGGCTTCAGCTTTTCGCGCCTGCGTCCGCAGGGCGACCTCGTGCGCAGCTCGGGCGGCACGACGGAAGGCCCGCTCTCCTTCATCCAGGTCTTCTCGAAGGCGACCGACGCGATCCAGCAGGGTGCGTTCCGCCGCGGAGCCAACATGGGCATCCTCCGCGTCGATCACCCCGACATCGTCAGCTTCATCACGTTCAAGGACAACCTGGGGATGTTGACCAACTACAACATCTCCGTCACGGTCACGAACCGGTTCGTGCACGAGCTGCGCACGAAGCCCGACACGGTTCACCAGGTGATGAACCCGCGCACGAAGCAGTGGTCGCCGCTCGACAAGCGCGACGCGCAGGGCAAGAAGACGGGCGCGTTCTGGACCGTCGGCGAGATCTGGAGCATGGTCATCGAGCACGCGTGGCGCACCGGCGAACCGGGCGTCGTGTTCATCGACCGCGTCAACGAGAAGAACCCGATCAAGAACGTCGGCCTCATCGAGGCGACGAACCCGTGCGGCGAGCAGCCGCTGCACCCCTACGACTCGTGCAACCTGGGCTCGATCAACCTGGGCGTGCTCGTGAAGGGCGAGGGCGCCAACGCGCGCTTCGACTGGGACGAGTACAAGACGATCATCCACTCGACGACGCGCTTCCTCGACAACGTCATCGAGGTGAACAAGTACCCGATCCCGCAGATCGACAGCATGTCGAAGACGACGCGCCGCATCGGGCTCGGCGTGATGGGCTTCGCCGACGCGCTCTACAAGCTCGGCATTTCCTACAACTCGCCCGAAGGTTGCGCGTGGGGCGAGCGCGTCATGCAGGTGCTGAACGACGAGTCGCACCTCGCGTCCGAGCTGCTCGCCGACGAGCGCGGTCCGTTCCCGGCGTGGGAGGGTTCGGACTGGGAGAAGCAGGGCAAGAAGCTCCGCAACAGCTACACGACGACGGTTGCGCCCACGGGCACGATCTCGATCATCGCGAACTGCTCGGGCGGCATCGAGCCGATGTTCAGCCTCGCCTTCATCCGCCAGGTGATGAAGGACGAGAAGGGCAAGCCGACGGTGATGCGCGAGGTCAACTACGTCTTCGAGCAGATCGCGAAGTCGCGCAATTTCTACTCCGACGAGCTCGTCGACGACATCGTGACGCACGGCTCGTTGCAGCACCGCGAGGAGATTCCCGAGGAGCTCCGCAAGGTGTTCGTGACCGCGCACGACATCACGCCGTACTGGCACATGAAGATGCAGTCGGCCTTCCAGCGCCACTGCGACAGCTCGATCAGCAAGACCATCAACTTCCCGAACGAAGCGACGGCCGAAGACGTGCGCACGATCTTCGAGCTCGCGATCGACGAGGACGTGAAGGGCGTCACCGTGTACCGCGACGGCTGTCGCGACATGCAACCGATGGCGCTCAAGCACTCACAGAAGGGCGGCGAAGGGGCCGCGAAGCCCGCCGAGGCCGCGACGGCGAAGCCGGGCAGCACCGAGAGCGCCGACACGAACATGCAGACGTCGACCACGACTTGCTCCACCGCGCCCGCGCCGACCTTCGCGTCGGAGGTCGGGCTGCGCACGCGCAAGAGCGAGCTGGGTGACGAGGAGCTCAACCCGGTCAAGCTGCCGGAGATCATGAGCTGCCTGCGCATCCGCCAGATGACGCCCTTCGGCAACATGCACGTGAAGGTGTCCGTCGACCCGATCTCCTGCCGCGAGCGCGAGGTGTTCGCGCAGCTCGGCAAGGGTGGCGACGTCGCGAACTCCGACCTCGAGGCGATCTGCCGCATCCTGTCGCTCTGGCTGCGCTCGAACGGCAGCTTGACGATGGCGATCAAGCAGCTCGAGGGCATCGGCAGCTCGCTCAGCGTGCCGACGAAGGACGGGCGGATCATGTCGCTCGCCGACGGGCTCGCGACGGCGCTCGCCCGCTACCTCAAGGCGAAGGACGAGTTCGGGCTCCACGCACTGCTCCTCGGCGGCGCGACGCCCGACCTCGCGAAGACGGACTTCGTCCAGCGCCCCGTGTTCACGGCGCCCGTCGCGATCGATCCCGCGCCGAGCAAGCCGAAGACGACGCCGCGCAACGTCGCGCAGTACAAGCTCAAGTGCCCGGCGTGCGAGAACAACTTGGCCTTCGAGGAAGGCTGCGTGAAGTGCTACGGCTGCGGCTTCAGCCAGTGCTGAGCCCGGAGTGAGCGCCTGAGACGGAAGAGGGCGGCCCCGTGCCGCCCTTCTTCGTTCGAACGCGAGCCGTGCTACTTGGGCTCCTTCGCGTCCTTCTTCTTCTCGGGGATCGGCCGGCCGAAGACGTCGCGCCGCACCGCCTTCGGCTCGTTCAGCTTCTCGAACAGGAACGACGTCCCGTCCGCATTCGTCCAGCTCATGTCCTCCGCGCCGAGCTTCACCTCGTAGCGACGCTCCTTGTTCGGCTGTTCGAACTGCAGAAGGCCCAGCTCGTTGTAGAAGGAGCCGATGACCGTCTTCGTCTCCATGAAGCCGCTGTCGTCGATCTCGAAGCGGTGCATGCCGGACTGGAAGTCCTTGTTGATCACGTTCTTCCCGTCGGGAGCGACGTAGCCCGTGTGCAGCTCGATCGAAAACGTGAGCCCGCTCACCAGGACGAAGCCCGCGTCGAGCCGGCGCGCGGCTTCGAGCCGCGGCGTCTTCATCTCGCGGACGCGCCACAGTCCCTGCATCGCGGCGACCTTCGCCTCGATCGTCTTCTTCTCGGTGGCGGTGGGCGTGGGTTTGCCGGGGTCGCGGTCCTGAGCGGCGGGCAGGAACGCGAGGGCCAGGACGGCGAGGCCGGAGACGGCGGTGGTGCGCATGGGATCCTCAGGGGTGGGCGCGATGACGCGCGCCGAGCATAGATCGGCCGATGCGCCCGAGGCCAAGAGTCCGTGTCACGAAGGCCGGGGCGAGGAGCATCCAAGGACCTCGGAACGCGCGTACGACGCTCTTACCGGCTTTCGCGGAGCTCGTCCCAGCGAGCATGGACCGCGCCCGTAGCCGGCGGATCGGAGCCCGATGCTAGGATCGCGGGCTCGACTCGCTCGGCGAGTTCCCCCCGAACATGAAGCAACTTCTGACGCTCCTGCTCGCCATCGCGGGCTTCCTGCCGCTCGCGACGGCCCAGGACAAGAACCACGCGCGAGCCGCGCTCTACGCCCGCGAAGTCGACGGCGTCGTCCGCGTCGCGATCGAGGTGAAGATCGACAAGGGCTGGCACCTCTACCACGGGCCGACGGTGGAGGAGATGGGGACGGAAGGCGCGACCGGCCTTCCCACGAAGGTCGAATTCCTCGGCGCCGGCCTCGAGTTCGGCGAGTTCCGCTTCGGCAGCATGCCGCACCCGGAGGAGCAGGACTTCGGCGACGAGCTGAAGCCGACGATCTACGAGCACCGCGGAACGGTGGCGATCTTCGCGGTGGCGACGAAGAACGATGCGAGCGCGAAGCTAGAGACGATCAGCGCGGAGCTCGCGGGCCAGACGTGCATCGACGGACCGGGCGGGATGTGCTTGCCGTACGGCGAGACGATTCGGTTCAAGGGCGCGGGCAAGGACGAGCTCTTCGCGAACTTCGCGGCGGTGATGGCCCCGAAGGAGGACCCGAACGATCCCAAGCCCCCGAGCGCGGGTGGAGCGCCGGTGGAAGGGCACGAGGGCGCGGCGAAGCCCGTCGATGGGACGAGCGGCGCCGGCGCTGCCCCGAGCGGCGAGAAGCTGGGCACGACGACGGACGGGAGCGCGGGCACGCCCGCCGGCTCCGCGAAGTCGCAGGTCCTGCCGGAGCAACAGAGCCTGCTCGCCTTCCTGCTGTCGGCCGTGTTCTGGGGCATCTTCACGCTGCTCATGCCCTGCACCTACCCGATGATCCCGATCACGATCTCCTACTTCACGAAGCAGGCGACGCAGAAGCACACGAGCGGTCTCTCGCTCTCGATCGTGTACGGCCTCGGGATCATCGCGATCTTCGTGCTCATCGGCCTCGTGATCGGGCAAGCGATCATTCCGTTCGCGCAACATCCGGTGACGAACCTGCTCATCGGCCTCGTGTTCGTCGTGTTCGCGCTGTCGCTCTTCGGTCTCTTCAACCTGCAGCTTCCGTCGTTCCTGATGAACGCGGCGGGCGCGGCCTCGTCGAAGGGCGGTTACCTGGGCGTGTTCCTCATGGGCGCGACCCTCGTGGTGACCTCGTTCACGTGCACGGCGCCATTCGTCGGCGCGCTGCTGGGCACGGGCGCGTCGAGCGGCGACCTCGGCCGCATCGCGCTCGGCATGGCCGTGTTCGGCGCGACCATCGCGATCCCGTTCGCGGGGCTTTCGATGGTGCCCGGCAAGCTGAAGTCGATGCCGAAGAGCGGCGAGTGGATGCACACGCTCAAGGTGACGATGGGTTTCGTCGAGCTCGCGGCGGCGCTGAAGTTCCTCTCGAACGCCGACCTCGTGTGGAACTGGCAGTTTCTGTCGCTCGAGATGTTCCTGTGGATGTGGACGGCGATCTTCGCGGTTGCCGCGCTCTACCTGTTCGGGATGATCCGCCTGGAGGAGGAGAGCACGGATCGGATTTCGTCGGGCCGACTGATCGCAGGGCTCTTCTTCGTCCTGCTTTCCGTGTACTCGCTGCACGGGGCGCTCGGGAACAAGCTCGACCCGCTGATGACGGCGATCGCGCCGAACTACTCGAGCGCGCTCATGACGGAAGGCGGCGCAACGACCGCGAAGAAGGGCCACACGATCGTGAAGGACGACTTCGCGGCGGCGTGCGCGCTCGCGAAGGCAGAGAAGAAGCTCGTGATGATCAACTTCACGGGCTTCACATGAGTGAACTGCAGGCAGATGGAAGGCTCCGTCTTCCCTGCCCCGGCGGTCGCCGTGATCCTCGAACCGAACTACGTCGAAGCCCGACTCCACTGCGACGGCGGTCCGCGCATGGAGGAGAACAACGCGCTCCAGAAGAAGATGACCGACATCGCGGGCCAGCCCGTGTACGTCATCTGGGAGCCCGTCGACGAAAAGAAGCTAGGCGAGGCGAACGGGCGCGTCTTCGAGAAGGACTTCATCGAGTTCTTGAAGAAGCCGCTGAAGAAGTAGCGATCGCCGAAGCGCCGAGAGTTCAGCCGAAGCCGAGCGCTCTCCCGCCCTGGTACACGACGAAGCTCGCGACCCACGCGAGCGCCGTCATGTACACGAACAGGAACACCGGCCACCGCCAGCTCCGCGTCTCGCGGTACACCGCCGCCAACGTGCTCATGCACTGGCACGCCAGCGCGAAGAACACCATCAGCGACAGCCCCATGAGCGGCGTGTAGACCGGTTTCCCGTCCGCGCGCGTCTCCTCGCGGATCAGCGCGCGCAGCGTCTGCGACTTCTCGTCGGCGTCCTTCCCGGCGCCGTACACGACGCCCAGCGTCGACACGAACACCTCGCGCGCCGCGAACGCACCGATCAAGCCGACGCCGATCTTCCAGTCGAAGCCCAAGGGGGCGATCGTGGGCTCGATCGCGTGTCCGAGTGCGCCCCCGAAGCTCGCGCGCAACTGTTCGCTCGAGCGCGCGGCGTCGAGGGTGGCGAGGCGCTCCTGCAGCATCGCGGGATCCCTCACGGTGCGCTCGGCGTCCGCACGTTGCGCCGCGTACCGCTCGGTGATTTCCGGGTGCTTCGGGAACGCAAGCAGGACCCACAAGACGACCGTGCACGCCAGGATCACCGTGCCGGCGCCGACCAGGAACGCGCGACTGCGCTGCCACATCATCCGCAGCACGCTCGGCCAGTGCGGCATGCGGTAGGGCGGGAGCTCCTGGATCAGCGGCACGCTCGGTGCCTTGAACAGCGTGCGCGACAGCACCGCGGCGGCGGCGAGCGCGGTCAGCGTGCTGAAGAGGTACATCGCGACCATCAACAGGCCCTGCGCGGGCAGAAAGCCCCACACCGTCGCCGCCGGGAACAGCGCGGCGATCACCAGGCCGTACACCGGCAGGCGCGCCGAGCAGCTCATCAACGGGATGACCATCATCGTCAGCACGCGGTCGCGCTGCCGCTCCATCGTGCGCGTCGCGAGGATCGCCGGCACCGCGCACGCGTAACCCGACAGCATCGGCACGAACGCACGACCGTGCAGGCCGAGCGCGCGCATCAACCGATCCATCAGGCACGCGAGGCGTGCCATGTAGCCCGAGTCCTCCATCACGCCGATGAAGAGGAAGAGCAGGAGGATCTGCGGCAGGAACACGATCACCGAGCCGACGCCCGCGATGAGCGCGTTCTCGACGAAGTCCTGCACGAGGCCCGGCGGGAGCACGTGCGCGCTCAGCGTGCCGAGGTCGGCGAAGCGCGCCTCGATGAACTGGATCAGCGGGTCCGCCCAGCTGAACAACGACTGGAACACGATCCCCATCAAGAGGAGGAAGATCGGGAATCCCGCCCACGGGTTGAGGAGCACGCCGTCGATGCGCTCGCTCAGGCTCGTCCTCGCCGACCGCTCGCGCACGATGCGCCCGATACGCAGGTCGATCCAGCCGTAGCGACCCGAGATCACTTCCGCGTCGATCTGCATCCCGGAGCGCGCCGCCGCCGAGCGTCGTTCCAACACCGCGCGCCGCAGTTCGGCGGGTACGTCCGCGAGCTCGTCCTGCTCGTCGATCGAGAGCAAGGCCCACAAAGCGAGCGCGTGCCGGCGCTGCGCCGCGCGGTTCGGTTTCGCGTCTCCGTTCGATCCGATCCACTCCGCGGGCACGCTCGGCTCGACCGCGCGCACGTGTTCGCGCAGCTCCTTCGACGACGGCGTCCATCGCGCGCCCGGAGCGCCGATCTCCGGTCGCGCGAGCACGTCCTCGATCGTGGCGAGTAGCGGCGCGAAGTCGGTATCGCGCAGCGCCGACACGCGCACGACCGGTACGCCGAGCTCCGCGCGCAGCGCATCGAGGTCGAGCGTGAGCCCGCGCTTTTCCAAGAGGTCGCTCATGTTGAGCGCGACGACGACCGGAAGCCCGAGCTCGATCACCTGCAGCACGAGGTACAGATTGCGCGCGAGCTGCGTCGCGTCGACGACGATCACGACGAGCTCCGGCTTGGGATGCGGCGGGATCCCCGCGACAGCCTGGATCGCGATCTCCTCCTCGCGGCTGCGCGCGGACAACGAGTACGCGCCGGGGACGTCGACGAGCTCCACCGCGCGTCCGCCTCCGAGCACGAGCTTCCCCTTGTGCTGCTCGACGGTGATCCCGGGGTAGTTCCCGACCTTCTGGTGCGATCCGGTCAGGCGGTTGAACAGCGTCGTTTTCCCGGTGTTCGGGTTGCCCGCGATCGCGACCAGCGGGAGCGCGCGTTCGAGGCTCGGCGTCGCAGTGGCGGTCATGGTGGGGCGCTCCCGTGGAGGACCGGGGCGGGGGACGCGCACGGTCTCACGTCGCGCCGAGACACGTCACGCGCGGAACGACAGCGCGCCGGCTTCCGAACCGCGCAGGCTGATGTGCCCGCCGCGGATCTCGAACTCGACAAGGTCGCCGATGCCGACGCGCCGGACGAGGCGCACGGAGGTTCCGGGCAGGAAGCCGAGCTCCATGAGGCGGCGGCGGAACGAGCGTTCTCCGCCGATCTCGGCCAGGGTGGCGCGTTCGCCGGGACGGAGGTGGTGGAGGGCGCGGGTCATCTTCCTGAGACTGAATCTCAATACAGCATATCGGCAGCCGGGCGGCCGATCCATGGGGGCCTTGTGCGTACGGCGCGACCGACCAGGGCGGTCCTGGGTCCTCTGCGGGAACCCCAGCCCAGGACGACGACCGGAGGCCAGTACGGGAAGCGGGGCGACGTCCTCCAGGCCTCGAGCGGCCCTTCTCGGGGTCGTTGGGCCCATCGAAGGGCATCGAACGGCCCGTCCGAGCGGGCGGAAGACTCACGCACATGAACCGACGCCCCCCGAGCCGGCGCGGGCACGACCGCACCCGTTCCCCTGGTGAGGCCGCCGCCGCCCCGCCCGTCGCGACTCCCGCCGCGCCGCCCGCTACCTTCACGCGCCGATGAGCACGCCCAACCCCAAGGAGATCGCCGGCCGTCGCGCCGCCGAGTTCGTCGAGGACGACATGACCGTCGGCCTCGGCACCGGCTCGACGGTCCACTTCACGCTCGTCCGTCTCGCCGAGCGCGTCCGCGACGAGCGGCTGCGCATCCGCGGCGTGCCGACCTCGATCGACACCGAGCGCAAGGCACGCGAGTGGGGGATCCCGCTCACGACGCTCGACGACACCGCGACGATCGACCTCACGATCGACGGGGCCGACGAGATCGACGACGCGTTCCAGATGGTGAAGGGCGGCGGCGGCGCCCTCCTGCGCGAGAAGGTCGTGGCCTCGATCAGCCGTCGCGAGGTCATCGTCGTCGGCCCCGAGAAGCTCGTGAAGAAGCTGGGGAGCACGTTCCCCCTCCCCATCGAGGTCGTCCCCTTCGCACACGCAACCGTCGAGCGACGCCTGCGCACGCTCGGCGCCCTCCCCACGCTCCGCACGCGCGAAGGCCGCACCTACACGACCGACAACGGGAACCTGATCCTCGACTGCCGCTTCGAGCACGGAATCGCCGACCCCCACGCGCTCGAGTCCGACCTCGCCCGCATCCCCGGCCTCGTCGAGAGCGGCCTCTTCATCGACCTCGCCCACATCCTCGTGATCGGCCATCCCACCGGCGAGTGCCACGTGAGGAAGAAGTAGCCCCCCGACTCCGCCCCAGCCCGCCGCGCCTTCTCATCTGCCTTCGCCCGCACCTCTACTAACAGAATTCCGGTCGGTCTTCGGCCGGTCCTCCGGCCGAAGACCGACCGGAATCAGGGATGCGGAGCACCCTCATGTGCGCCTTTGCCCCGGGCAACGCCACTCTCGTTCATCTGGCAGAACCGCCCGCCGTCACCACCGCCCGCCGTCGCCGCCTCCCGCCGTCGCCACCGCCCTCCACGACCCCGAGCAAACCGCCCCCTCGCGAATCCTCCCGTGTTCGAAACACACACGCCGCCAGTTTCCCAGCGGCGTGGTCCGTCGAACTCGCCCATCCCTCAGAGCGACTGGATATACGCGAGCAACGCCTCGATGTCCGCGCTCTTCTGCGCCGTCGACCCGCTCTGCAGCGTCGTCTGCACCTTCGAAGCTCCCGGCACGAACTGCTCGTGCCCGCGGATGTCGTGCACCTCGTTGAAGTGCTTCATCAACCCCGCCGAAGCCGGGTGCCCCGGAAGCGCGGGATCACCGTAGATCGGGCTCAACGCCTGCGTCTCCGGATCGAGCAACCCACGCAGTGAAAGCGCGTCGTGATCGTGGAAGTACGGCGCGCTCCCGAACACCCCGAGCTTCGTAGGGATCGAGAACGTCGCCTGCGAGCGCGTGAACAACAAGAACGGGTTCTGCGGATCGCAGTTCGGCGTCGTCTGCGGATCGCACGGGCACAGGTAGCTGTTGTGATCGTCGCGCAAGAACGGATCGTCCGTGTCGCGGTTCATGATCGCGTACGTCTCGCGGTCGTCGAATCCATCGAAGTTGCGATCCGGATCGGGGAACGTGTCTCCGTCGATGTCGACGTTCGTCCCCGTGTTGACGTTGCGCATGTTGGTCGTCACGAAGTTCTCGCGCAACGTGAAGCAGTTCGGATCCTGCGCCCCCATGGTCTCGCCGTGGGTGAGCACCGGGTTCACGAAGTCCGCCGTGTAGAAGCGCGGCCCGGGATTGCCGAACGGGTTCGTCTCGGCATCCGGATGGCATGCGACACACCCAGCGTGTCGACCCGTTGGGTTGAGGCCGGTGGTATTCGTCCCGAAGTACAGGTCCTTGCCAACGGCGGCGAGCGCCGAGTACTGGCCCGACGGATTGTCGAGATTCGGGTTGAGCGGGATGGGCAGGATCTCGTGGAAGTCGACCAGCCCCTGCTGCTCCGCGTCGGTGAACACGCCGGTGCCGCCGTTCTCGCCGCCGAACATGGGGCCGGTCTCGCCGCTGTTGGCGCGCACGCCCTTCCACAGGATCAGACCGGTGCCGAGCGTTCCGCCGTACATCGGCATCGTGCTTCGCGGGCCCGCGGGGCGCTGCCACACGTTGGCGTCCTCGCCGCCCTCGAAGTGGCACGAGCTGCACGAGTTGTTGAAGTTGCCGCTGGTCTGCGGGCGCGAAGCGTCCTCGAAGAGCTCGAGGCCCATGCGCTGCGAGAGCGTGAGTGCATCCGGGCCCTGGTGGGTGGGGATCTGCGCCCGCGCCTTGTGGATCGTGCCCGTCGCGAAGTCGACGCGGAGCACCGAGAGCGTACGCGTGGCTTCGTTGACGATGAAGAGGTTCGCGTCGTCGTTGCCCGTGGTCGTGTCGGGCGCCATCGCCCAGCCGAGCGGCAGGTCGCCCGTCGCCGTCGTCGTGTCTAGCGCCTGGCGCGGCACGAAGTCGAGGCGCGGCGGGAACACGCTCATGAGCTCCATGTCGTTCCCCGCTACCTTGTAGAGGAACACGTCCTCGGAGCCGCGGTTCAGGAGCAGCGCGCGGTCGCCCGCGGCGTTGAAGAGCACGTGATCGGGATGACCGGCGCGGTAGCCGAGCTTGTTCTGGCCGACGCCTTGCGGATTCACGAAGACGCGCAAGGCGTTGGAGAGGCCCTGCTCGCCGCCGGCCGTCTGCAGGAGCACCTGCGCGTAGATCGAGAAGTGGTTGAGGCTCGGATGGAGCGGGATCGTGACGTGTCCGTTCACGACCGGAAGCGTCACGCGCCCGCGCACATAGCTCACGCCGATGCCCGTGATCGGCAGATTGCGGGGGTTCAGGCCGAGGATGAGCGTCGCCGAGTCGCCCGGCTGCATGCCGCTGACCACGAACTCCGCGTTGCCGCCCGGGAGCGGTGAGCCGAGGCCGCCCAGGGTCACGAGGTCGCCGCGCGAGAGCTTGCGCGCGCGCCCGAACGGGACGTACTGAGCGGGCTCGGCCGGGTCCGCGAGCTCGTTGTGCAGGCGGCGCGAGGCATCGCCGGGCGCGCCGTAGCTGTTCAGCACGGTGTCGAGCAGCGTGAGCGCGGGATAGACGCGGTTCGCGAACGCGCCGGGGAACCCCGGGCCGAAAGCGTGGTTGACGTCGTGGTTGACGTTGTGGAGGAGGTGCGGAACCAGCGCCTTCGTGCCGTCGGGCGACAGCGCGATGTCCTCGGCGAAGCGCGGCTTGCCCTGGCTCGCCACGACTTGCACGGGCGTCGGATTGAACACCGGATCGAACGGGTAGTCGTCGAGGTTGATCTTGCTCGCGACACTCGCGCCCGTCGGGATCCCGCTCCCGTTGAGCGTCACGTCGATGACCGAGACGAACGGCGAACGCGTGTGCGTGACGTAGAGGCGCGTGCTGTCGGCGCGGATCGTGAAGCCGCGCGGCGTGTCGAGGTCCGCGACGCCGTCGCGGTTCGAGTCGACGTCCGCCATGGTCAGGGGCAGCGTGATGTCGTTCAGGTTGCGCTGGAATTGGAGCGAAGCGACCTGCCCGAGGGTGATCACGTCGTAGAACTTCAGCGTCGCCGAGCGGTAGCCGCTGACGACGAAGTACTTCCCGTTCGGCGCGACGGCCACGCCGTAGGGCTCGGTGCCCACGTTCGAGAGCGTCGTCTGCACCGCGAGGCCCGCGACGTCGATCACGCTGACGGTCCCACGGAGCTCCGTCCCGTTGAACGGCGTCACGAAGTTGCGGTCGATCGGCACGTTACCGCGCTGGTTCGCGACGAAAAGCCGCGCGCCGTCCGTGGAAAACGCGAGGGAGCGCGGATGGACGCCCACCGGGATCTCGGCCACGATCGCGGACGCATTCACGTCGATGCAGGCGACCGTGCCGTTGTCCTTGTTGCACACCCAGACGCGGTCCGGTGCGTTGGGTTGGACGGCGACGGCGGAGACTTGCGCGTGCTGGGCCAACGCGGGCGCCACGAACGTGACGCAGACAGCCAAGGCAGTGGAGATGGGCTTCATGTTGCGGGGGATCGAGGAACCGCTGTTGTGAAAGCAGGCCTGCCCGCGGAGCTCAGCGTCAGCGGGCAGGTCGTCGAGAGCAGGAGAGGTGATGGACCGTCGACGAGTGCTCGCCGACGATCACTGTGAGAATACCCCGGTCCGGAAAGTCCCGCTCGGACGCCGAAGGACGTATCCAAACGAGAGTTCGAACCGGTCGCGGGCCTCCGACGCGGCCGGTCGGGCTCGAGTTCCGCCCTCCGCCGGACAATCCTTCCAGCGCGGGAAAGACCTGCGCTCTCGAAGTGGAAAAAAGCGCTCGTAGTCGGCCGGTGTTCGCGCGGCGCACGATGGATGGAACTCTCGGCGGGCATGGAGCTTGTGCCCGATGCCCCGTCCGAGGCACCGCGCTTGCCAAAGGCGCGGCGATGGAGCTGAACCACAGTCTCCGTTCCTTGGAAGCAGCAGGACGGCCGTCCGGCACGGGACGGCCGTCCCTTCCCTCCTCTCACGAGAACGGCAGGTCACGCGCGGATCGCGATGCCGCGGTGCGCCGCGAGTCGCAGGAACACCGCGCCGACCAGCGGGAATCCGCGCGCTCGGCGTCGGAGCGCCGCGCGGCACGCGAGAACGAGCGCGCTGAACGAGGGCACACTCGCAAGGCGCCGTCGACGGGTCCGCACCCTCCGGTCGCCGGTGAGGAAGCGCCGTTCGAGCGCGAGCTCGAAACGCAGACCCAAACGGCCGCGGCGACGCCCTCGAAGGGCTCGACCCCGTCCGCCACGTCGAACAGGAAGACGGGTGAGCAGGACGAAACGACCCCGGCGCAGTCCGAGGGTGCGGGGTCGATCGATACGGACCTGGAGACGGTCTCGAACGGCTCCGGTTCAGTGAACACGACGCGACGAGGAGCGCTCGACGGTGCACTCGTTCCGACCCCGCGGGAGACGCTTGCTCCCGACGCGGCCCCCTCCGTCGGGTTCGTCGTCGGCGCCGAGCCAGGCGTCGACCAAGCCGAAGCGGAGACCACGCCGAAGCTCGAGGTCGAGGGCGAGTCCGCCGATGCGGAACACGCGCTCGCCAGCCCGGCGCCGACGACGAGCCCGCACGCGCTCTCCGCGAACACGGGAGCCGCGGCGTCCGAGCGCGGCGCGAGTACGGAATCGGTCGCTCCGCGCGAACACTCCTCGCATGCCGCCGCCGCCGAGGAGCCGAACACGAACCCGCAACACGCGCTGCGCGCGGACGAGACGCGCGCGAGCGAAGTCCTGCGGCAAGTACGCGTCGCGATCACGCCCGAGCTGAAGCACGCCGTGATCCACCTCCACCCCGCCGAGCTCGGACGGATCTCGATTCGGCTCACGGTCGAGGACGAAGGCCTCGTCGCGCGTGTCCGTGCAGAGAAACGCGAGGCGATCGACGCGCTCGAGAAGCACCTGCCCGAACTGCGCGCGGCGCTGTCGCGGCAGGGGATCCAGACGCAGCAGTTCCACCTCGCGCTCGGCTTCCAGGACGAGCGCAAGCCGGGCGACGCGCGCGCGGGCCGGTCGCCGCATGCGCGCGGTCGCACCCCGAGCGAAGCCGTGAGCGAGAACGACGAACCCATCCAACACGTGCGGCGCGTGCTGTCCGAAAGCGCGATCGACACCTACGCCTGAACCGACTGGAGAAGACGCCCATGCCCATCGACGGAATCAACTCGAGCGACCCGATCTCGACCGCCTCGCGCGCCACGACGGCGAGTGGGTCGCAGGAGCTCGGCCGCGATTCGTTCATGACGCTGCTCGTGCAGCAAATGAAGAACCAGGACCCGATGGCGCCGATGGACAACCAGGAGTTCATCGCGCAGCTCGCGCAGTTCAGCTCGCTCGAGCAGATGCAGAAGGTGAACGACAACCTGCTCGGGCTCGCGGTACTGCAGCAATCGAACGCGCTCATGTCGCAGCTCACGCAGTCGAGCGCGCTCATCGGCAAGGACGTGCGCTATGTCGACCCGGCCACGAACACGAGCGCGACGGGCGTCGTGAGCACCGTGAAGATCCAGGACGGGCTCGCCGTGCTCAACATCGGCGGCCAGGACATCCCGCTCGGCAATGTCACCGAAGTCCTCGGCGCCGCCGGCGCGACGAGCGGCGGCGGCACGCCCTGACGAGCGTCGACCATCGAATCAACGGCGGACGCCGCGGCGTTCGCTCGAGCTCGCACCGAAGAAGGACGGCGGCGGGCGCGGAACGAGGAGACCAAATCAGGACCCACCCTTTTCCCAGAGCCAAGCACCACGCAACCCATGTCGAGCTCCCTCTTCTCCGCCCTCAGCGGTCTCCAAGCGCATCAATCCTGGATCGACGTCATCGGCAACAACCTCGCGAACTCGAACACGCCGGGGTTCAAGACGTCCTCGGCGACGTTCGCCGACCAGTTCGCGCGGACGCTGCAATACGCGCAGGGTCCCGGCACGGGCCGCGGCGGCCGCAACCCCGTGCAGATCGGCCTCGGCGTGCGGGTGGCCGACACGGCGCGCAACTTCACGCAGGGCGCGCTGTCGCGCACCGGCCGCACGTTCGACGTCGCGATGCAGGGCAACGGCTTCTTCGCGGTGTCGAGCGGCCTGCAGAACCTCTACACGCGCGTCGGCACGTTCGGGCTCGATGCCCTGCATCAGCTCGTCGACCAGCGCACGGGCTACCCCGTGCTCTCGCCCACCGGAGGTAGCATCGAGATCGACACGGAGTCGCTGCTCTCGCCGAACGCGACGACCTCCGCGCGCCTCTCGGGCAACCTCCCCAAAGTCGTCACGGGCCCGCTGCCCGAAGTGCTGACGGCGTCGAGCGGCTTCGCGCAGGGCTCACCCGCGCAGCTCACCTCCTCGAACTCGGGTCCGTTCACCATTCCAGCCGGCGAGACGTGGACGATGCGCGTCACCGTCGCGGGTGGAGCTCCGCAGACGGTCAGCGTGACGAGCGTCACGGGCACGGTGACGGCGAGCGACATCGCGACCGCGGTCGACGCGCTCGACGGCGTGAGCGCGTCGGTCAACGGCAGCGGGAAGATCGAAATCGCGACGGACCGCGTCGGCGAGAACGTGACGCTGAAAATCACCTCTGGATCGAGCGGCCGCGACCTCGCGGCGCTCACGGGGCTCTCGACGGCGCTCGTCTCGGGCTCGCAGATCGACGCGACCGCGGCGACGGACTTGAACGAGCTCCCCGGCAACCTCGTCGACTATGCGGCCGGCGACCGCATTCACATCACGGGCGTCGACGAGGACGGTACTGCGATCAACGCGGAGTTCACTTACGGCGCCGCGAACGACGGGACGACGGTGGACGACTTCGTGTCGTTCATCGACGGACTCTATGCCGGCGCCGCCGTTTCGATGGACGCAGCGGGCAAGCTCACGGTGGAAGCGGACACCGCGGGGGAGACGAGTCTGCAGCTCTCGCTGCTCGACGATGCGTCGAACACGGGCTCGACGGATTGGACGACGTATGCGATGGCCGTCACGACGGAGGGCACGGCCTCCGACCAGGTGTCGACCTCGATGGAGGTGTTCGACAGCGCCGGCGTCGCGCACACGATGACCTTCACCTTCGCGCGCCAGCAGGACGGCTCGTGGACGGCGACGCCGAGCCTCTCCAGCGCGGACGGGAGCGTGCTCAGCGGCCCGATCACAGGTCTCGAATTCGCGGACGACGGCGCGCCGGTCGGCTTCGCCGGCGTCGACGCGACCGTGCAGGTGCAGTTCGCGGGTCAGACGGCGCCGCAGACGGTCGCGCTCGACCTCGGAGAGCCCGGTGCGTTCACCGGGCTCACCCAGTTCGGGTCCGAAGGCGAAGTGTTCGTCCGCGAAC
>JACRIO010000245.1 GCA_016220035.1 Planctomycetota bacterium
CTCAAGCTCCTGCAGAACTGCGACTTCGACGTCGAGCGCGCGCAGCAGGGCATCGTCTACATCGACGAGATCGACAAGATCGCGCGCACGACCGGCAACGTCTCGATCACGCGCGACGTGTCGGGCGAGGGCGTGCAGCAGGCGCTCTTGAAGATCCTGGAAGGCACGATGGCGAACGTCCCCCCGCAGGGCGGACGCAAGCACCCCGAGCAGGCCTACATCCAGGTCGACACCGCGAACATCCTCTTCATCTGCGGCGGCACGTTCTCGACCATCGACGACATCGTCGCGCGGCGCGTCGGCCGCGACGTGATCGGCTTCGGCCGCCAGGCGGCGGCGCGCGAGCTCGTGAACGAGTCCGTCAAGAAGCACGGCGGGCAGATCGACCTCGGCACCGCGTTCAACCGGAACGAGCGCGTCAGCCGCGACGAGCTGATGAAGGCGCTCCAGCCCAAGGACCTGGTCGAGTTCGGCATGATCCCCGAGTTCGTCGGCCGCCTGCCGGTGGTCGCGACGCTCGAGACGCTCGACAAGGGTGCTCTCGTGCGCATCCTCACCGAGCCGCGCAACGCGCTCGTGCGCCAGTTCCAGACGCTCTTCGAGATCAACGGCAAAGAGCTCCAGTTCACGCACACCGGCCTCGAGCAGATCGCCGAGATCGCGCTGTCGCGGGAGACGGGCGTGCGCGCGCTGCGCTCGATCGTCGAGGACATCCTGCTCGACCTCCTCTACGAACTCCCCTCGCGCAAGGACCAGGCCGCCTTCGTCGTCGACGAAGACGTCGTGCTGCGCAAGAAGCCGCTCGCACGCGGCCTGATGGTCGACCCGGGCCCGGACGACGCCGAGGCCGACGAAGAGCCGCCGGCGGAAGCGCGCGAAAGCGCGTGATACGGAGTCAGGTGATTTTTTTCCCGATTCGCCGGGGGGCGGCCCGCGCCCCCCGGCGAATCGGGAAAAAAATCACCTGACTCCGTATCGCGAACCCCGCTCCGCGTCTCCCGTCCCTCCCCTGGTGGCTCGCGGGCACCGGCGGAGTGCTCGTCCTCGGCGGCGCTCTGGTCCTCTTCGCGACCGAGCACCTGAACGCGGACGCGCCGCACATGGGGACCGTTTTCTTCGGCGCCCTGGCCGCGGTTCCGCTCGCGCTCGCGGCCTTCGTGGTCGAGCTCTTCCAGGCCGCGCGGCGCACGCCCCCGCTCCAAAAGCGCCGCCGCGCATGGCTCTGGGCCTTCGCGGCGCTCGTGGTGCTCGCCGCCCTGCCGACCGCCGGGATCGCCCTCCTCGCCGCGACTTTTCCGCGCTGCTGAGTCGAGCGGGCCCGCGCGAGGCGGGTGGGCTGGCGAGTTCGCGCGATCGCGTGCAACACTCCCGCGACGGTCGGCCACTCCGTTGCAGGACATGGACGCGCTTTCGCCAGCCCCGATGCCGGAAGAGTTCCTCGCGCACGCGGAACGCCTGCGCGCGCTCGCGCGGCGGCTCGCGCGCGACGACGCGAGCGCCGAGGACCTGCTGCAGGAGACGTGGATCGAAGCGCAGCGCCGCCCCCGCTCGAACGTCGCGCGACTCGGCCCGTGGCTCGCCGGCGTCCTGCGCAATCTCGCGCGGGAGAGTCGCCGCGAGAGCGCGCGACGCACGCGGCGCGAGCACGCCTCGGCGCGGCCCGAAGCGGAGCCCACGACCGCCGACGTCGTCCTGCGCATCGAGGGCTTTCGCGACCTCGCGCGCGAGTTGCAGACCCTCGACGAGCCGTACCGCACCACGATCGTGCGGCTGTACTTCGACGGGCTCACCGCGGAGGAGCTCGCGCAGCGCGAGGGCGTCCCGTCCGCGACCGTGCGCTCGCGCCACATGCGCGGTCTGGCCGAGCTGCGCCGCCGGCTCGACGCGCGGCCCGGCGGACGCGACGCCTGGATCGCGCTGCTCCTGCCCGAGCTCGTGCGCAAGGCACCGTCGCACGCGGCGCGGCTCCTGCCGCTCGCCGGGATCGCGTGCGTGCTCGGCCTCGGCGCGTGGATCGCACTGCGTGCGCTGCGCGTCGAGGCGCCGCCGCTGGAAGCCGATCGCGCCGCGCACGCGCCGGTTCGCTCGGAAGTGGCGGAGCTCGAAGGTGCCCCCGCGACGAACGAACGGCTCAGCGAGGCGCCGCTCCCATCGCAGGCCATTCCCGCGGGTGCGCCGCTCGAGCTCCTCTTGGTCGACGCGCGCACGCTCACGCCCCTTCCGTCCTTCGCGCTCGTCGCGAGCGACGATGCGGGCGCGACGGAGGCGCTGGTGAGCGACGAACACGGCCGCGTGCTCGGGAAGCATCCGTTCGCGCCCGGCGAGCTCGCGCTGCGCCTCGTCGACCATCCGAAGCTCCAGGCCTGGCGCGAACGGCGCATGCTCGATCGCAATCTCCCCTGGACCATCCCGTGGGTCCACGCGAGCTCGGGAGCGCGGGCGGAGCCCGCGACGCTACCGCTCGAAGTCGGGCCGACGGGGGAGCTAGCGCTCGACGGGGCCGCACCCGCGGACGTCGAGACGATCGAGTGCCGCCTGCTCGCGAGCACGCCCGGCGCCGCGGTGCCCGAGTCGCGAGCGCCGGTGCGCGTCGGTCCGCGCGGCCCGTGGGTGCGCTTCGCAAGCGAGGCACTCGCCGTCGCCGGTCCCGGACCCTGGCGGATCGAGGCCGGAACGGAGCTCGCCGGCGCTTCCGTCGCCGTCGAGGAGCTCGCGGGCGGCGGGCGTCTGCGCCTCGCGTTCACCGCGCGCTCGGTGCTCGAGGTCGCGCTCGTCGACGAGGACGGCGCTCCCGTCGCGGCGCGGGTCGAGCTCGGACGCATCGGCACGTCGAGCCCGAGCGCGGCGCGTCCCGTCCTCGCGGCGGCGGGCGCCGCGCGTTGGACGGGGCTCGAACCGGGCGCGTGGTCGGTCGTCGCGCGCGAGCTGGCGCACGCGGACGCGCGCACGGAGGTCGAGCTCGTGCCCGGAAGGACGCGCGCACTGCGCCTCGTGCTCGCGCGAAGGGCCGCCGCCGGCGACGTCGCGGGGTCGGTGCGCATCGAGGGCCGCACGGTCGAGCGCGTGGTGGTCGAGCTCTTCCCGCGCGGCGCGCCGGAGCTCGCGCGGCGGCTCGAGCTCGGCCAGGACGGCGTCCCGGCGACGAGGTTCGCCTTCCGCTTCCCCGCGCTGCCCGAAGGCGAGTACGTCGTGCGCGCCGAAGCGCCGGGCCTCCACCGCTGGAGGCCTGCGTCCGTCGTCGCGCGACCGGGAGTCGACGACCTCGAGCTCGTCGCCGACGGCGGAGCGCCGGCGCGCGACCTCGTGCTGCGTGCTTTCGACGCCGAGAGCGGCGCGCCGATCGCGCACTTCCAGGCGCGCGTCGACGTCGATCCCGGGCGCGAGGGCGCACGGCCGGGGAACCTGCGCGCGACGCGCAAGAGCTCGATCTTGCTCGCGGCGCTCCCGCTCGACGCGAAGCTCGCGTGGACGATCGCGGCGGAAGGCTACGTGCCCGCGCTCGGCGACGAGCGCGCGTTCCTCGTCGAAGGCGACCACCACGTCGTGCGGGCTAGACTCGCGCGCGGCTTCGGCCGGCGCCTCGTCGTGCTCGACGCGCGCGGCGCGCCGATCGCGGAAGCGCGCGTCCTCGCCGGCGGCGAACCGCGCGGCATCACGGATGCGAAGGGCGAATTGGAGCTCCGCCTGCCCGCCGCACCGCGCACGTTGCGCATCGAACACGCGGGGAAGGCGCTCGACCTCGACGTGCGCGCGCTCGCGAGCGACGACCTCGCGACGTGGACCGTATACGGAGTCAGGTGATTTTTTTCCCGATTCGCGCCGCGGGGTCCGCCGGGGTCGCCCCGGCGGACCGCGCGGTGCGAATC
>JACRIO010000242.1 GCA_016220035.1 Planctomycetota bacterium
ACGCCGAGGCCGACGACCAGACCGGGGGATGCCCCGCGATCGATCACCGCCTGGATCCCGTGCGCGAGAGCGGGGACGCGCGCAGGGAGCAGGGCGAGAGCGAGGCCGCCCAGCCCGCACACCGCGCCCAACGCGATCAGCCCGCCGCCCGCTCCACGGCCGCGTTGGGCCGACGATTCCGCCGAGAACTCCGCCATCGTCATGCCTCCCCGTGCCCACGAGCGCGCGCTCTCCCGGAGCCGGTCCCCTGCGCCGGCACCTATCGCAACGCCCCCTGTCCAGGCCTCGCTTCGGGTCCGGGAGAGGCGGCCCTTGAGCGCGCTTCCGAAAAAGCAAAGTCCTGCTGGAGGCCGGCGGGGCGGGAAGCTCCGCGGGGCCCCGCGGAGGCCTCACCAAGGCCGATTCGAACCTCCTCAGGTCCTTGCCTGGAAGGAATTTCCGAAAATCGGCATTCCTAACCCCGCGTGCCCTGTCCCCGGAAAGAAATTCCGTGTAGAGTGAGCGCGACCCGGTGCGGAGGAGAGCCGGGCGACGGCGCACGTTTCCGGGCCCCCGGGACCGGCCCGCTCATCCGCACCAGCCCCCCGAGGACCGGCTCGATGGCGCACATGCGGATCATCAAGGGAACGCCCGTCGCGCCGGGGCTCGCACTGGGTCCGGTCCACGTCGTGCGTGCCGCTCCCCATGTCGTTCCGACCTGGACGGTGCCCGAGGAGGACGTCCCGCGCGAAATTGCCCGCTTGCACGCGGCGCTGGACGCCGCGTCCGAGGAGCTGCGGCGCCGGCAGCGCCTCGTGGCCCAACACGCCGGCGAACGGGACGCGGAGATCTTCGCCGTGCACCGGATGCTTCTCACGGATCCAGGGACCCTGAAAAAGGTCGAGGGAACGGTGCGCGAGCAGCGCATCAACGCGGAAGCCGCGGTCCAGGGGCTGATCGAGGATTTCAAGCGTCGTCTCGGCAAGCTCGAGGGCGACAGCGTGCGCGACTTCGCCGCGGACTTCAGCGCGCCGTGGCATACCGTGCTCGAGTCCCTGATGCAGACCGAGCGCGCGCTCATGGGCAGCACGGACGAACAGGTGATCCTGGCCGCCGCGGAGCTCACGCCGCAGGTCGTCACGTTCCTCGAGCGCCAGCGCATCCTGGCGGTCGTCACGGAGACCGGCGGCCGGTTCTCCCACGGTGCGGTGCTCGCGCGCTCGTTCGGCATCCCGTGCGTCGTCGGCCTGCCGAACCTCCTCGCCCGGCTCGAGCAGGGCCTGCGCGTCAGCGTCGACGGCGACAAGGGGACGGTTCAGCTCAGGCCCGACCAGGACGACGTCGATCGCTTCCTCGAGCGCCTCGAACGGCGCCGGGCGCGGCAGAAGGTGCTCGCGATCGACGCGGCGCAGCCTTCGCTCACGCCCGACGGGCACGTGCTCCAGGTCGGGTGCAACATCGAGAGCCTGAGGGACTTCGACACCTTCGACCTGTCCCACACGGACGGGGTGGGGCTCCTGCGGACCGAGTTCCTCTACATGGAGCGGCCGCACTTCCCGTCGGAGGAGGAGCAGTACCGCCTCTACCGCCGCGTGCTCGAGCGCATGGACTCCCGACCGGTCACGCTGCGCACGCTCGACATCGGCAACGACAAGCAGCTCCCGTACTTCAAGACGCCCAAGGAGAACAACCCCGCCCTCGGTTGGCGCGGGCTGCGGATCTCGATCGAGTGGCAGGACCTCCTCCGGGTCCAGCTCCGGGCTGCCCTACGGGCCAGCGCGCACGGCGATTTGCGGTTGCTGCTTCCCATGGTCACCTCGATGGAGGAGATCCGCACCGTCCACCGGGTGTTCGACGACGTACGCCGACAGCTCACGGAACAAGGCTTCGAGCTCCCCGGCCAGGTGCCGGTCGGGATCATGGTCGAGGTCCCCGCGTGCGTGCTCCAGCTCCCCGCGATGATCCGGGAGGTCGATTTCGTCAGCGTCGGGACGAACGACCTCGTCCAGTACCTCCTCGCCGCCGACCGCGACAACCCTTGGGTGGCCAAGCTCTACGACCCCTACCACCCGGCCGTACTGTTGGCCCTGGAACAGGTTGCGCGCGTCGCGGCGGCCGCCGGGAAGCCCAGTTCCGTGTGCGGCGAGATGGCGGGGGACTACGCCACCGCCCTGATGCTCATGGGGATGGGGTACACGAGCCTGAGCGTGGCTCCCAACTTCCTGCACGAGGTGAAGTACGCGGTGCGCCGGACCACGCTCGAGGAGGCCCGCACCCTGGCCCGCGAAGCCTGCCGGCAGGACACGAGCGAGAACGTGCGCATGCTGCTCGCCGCCATGCGCGACCGGCTCCACCAGCGCCTGCTCGAAGTGAGCGACGCGGGAGCCGCGACTAGCGTCTCGGACGCGAGTGCGAATTCCAAGAAAAGGGAAAGCTGAGGATTCGACTCGTGCTTCTTTGGGCTGAGCATTCAGGAACTCCCATCGGGCTTGCTAAGCTCCGCCGTCGTCGGAGGAGACGCTGACGTGCGACGCACCACCTGGGGAGAAGAGCGCTCGGCAACCCCGCGCAGGGGACGCTGGTCGCAAGCCGAGATCGCTCGGCTCAAGGAGCTGTACGGGCTCCGCGACGAGAAATCGATCGCGCGCGAGCTCAACCGGCCCGTCGCGAGCGTCCGCAAGATGGCGCTTTCGGTCTTCGACCAGGCCCCGCACTCCGGCCCCTGGACGGCCAAGGAACTCCAGGCCCTCAAGAAGTACCTCGGGGCGACCACCAACGAGGTCATCGCGCGCATCCTCGGTCGCCCGATCGACGAGGTGGCCCAGCAGATCGGCGATCTCCGCCGCATCCAGTCGGCCGGCCGCTGGACGCAGGAGGAGATCGCGGAGTTCAAGCGCCTGTACGGCACGCGCACCGACGAGGACCTCGCCGTCGTGTTCGGGCGCACGCTCGAAGCGGTGAAGCGCCTCGGTGCGCGCTACTGCCTCGCGAAGGACAAGGCCTTCGTGCGCAAGCTGACCGGCTCGGCCGCCACGCGCATGCCGCGGTGGACGAAACCTGAGATCGACGAGCTCGCGGTGCTCTACCCGACCGTGTCGAACCTCGACATCGCGCAGAAGCTGAACCGTTCGGTGAAGAGCGTCGTCTCCAAGGCCCACAACCTGGGCCTCAAGAAGGAAGCCGACCGCCTGCGCGAGATGGGCCGCGAGAACGTCGCCATGCGCTACAAGAAGAGCACGTTCCAGGTCTGACGCTCGGTCCTCCTTCGATCCCGTTCCTTGCTCGGCCCGCGCGGCCGAGCTGCGTTTCGAAGGCCCCGCCGATCACCAGATGCGTTCGGCGTGCAGCGTGCATGCGCCCATCTGGTTCTCGACGCGGCCGGTGACGCAGAGGACGCCCGCGGCGTCGAGGTGCGCGCCGTCCACCTCGTACACGTCGGGGAAGATCACGACCTCGGCGAGGCCGGTCGGGTCCTCGAGCGTGAGGAAGCGCATCGAACGCTGGTCGCTCGTGCGCACGTGGCGCGTCGCCGCGGGCCAGCCGCGCAGCGTGACGCGCGCGCCGACGAAACGCGCGAGTTCGCCGCAGTCGATCGGGTTCACGGGATGGCTCGGGCGCCCGTCGCGCGGCCGCGGCCCGCGCACGGCGGCGGCGATGCGCTCGTCGGCGGCGCAGGGGAAGAGCTCGACCGGATGCGACGCGAGCGTGAAACCAAGCAGCTCGAACTCGACGATCCCACGCGTGCGCGGATCGACGTCGGGGAGGCGCGGGAGCGCGAGCGGCGGCACCTCGGGCTCGGCGAACATGGAGGCACTCTCGCCGCGCGCGAGCGGCGCGTTCGAGAGGCCGAGCCCCTTGCCGCGCCCGCCCGCCGACTTCGCGCGCGCGGCGTCGAGCGCGCCTTGCTCGCGCTTCCTCGGCGTCGCGCGCGCGGCCGCGAGCTGCGCCGGATCGAGCGCGCCGTGCTCCTCCGCCGCGACCCCGCGCAGGTTGCGCCGCTCGGGCGCGCGCAGGAGATGGAGCCGCCACAGGAGCTCCGGCCGCGTGCGGTCGAGCGCATCGAACGCGCCGACCTGGATCAGCCGCTCGCACTCGTCGGTGTGCGCGCCGGTGCGGTCGAGGAAGTCGGGCAGCGACACGAATGCGCCGCGCTCGGCGCGCGCCGCGAGGAGCGCCTCCTGTGTGCGCTCGGAGAGCCCCTTCACCTGCCGCAACCCCGCGCGGATGCAACCGGTGCCATTCCACTTCTTCACCCCTTCGCCGACCCCCGAAGAGTTGGAACCGGAGTCGCTCCCCTGCCTGGTCACGTTGTCGCTCGTCGAGAGTGCGTCGAAGCCTTCGGTCGGGGGGTGAAAAAGTGGACCGGCACCGGTTTCCACCGTGAACGTCGCTTTGCTCCGGTTCACGTCGGGGCCGAGGATCGGCACGCCGAGGCGGCGCGCTTCCTCGACGTAGACGCGCGCGCCGTAGTAGCCGGTCTCGCTCGCGAGGAAGCTCGCGAGGTACTCCGCCGGGTAGTGCGTCTTGAGCCACACCGCGCGGTACGCGATGCGGCCGTAGGTGACCGCGTGCGCCTTGCAGAAGCCGAAGGACGCGAAGTTCGCGATCAGGTCCCACACGCGCAGAGCGTCCGCGCGTTCGATGCCTTGCTCGACCGCGCCCGCGAGGAAGCGTTCGCAGAGCGGGCCGAGCTCGTGCGCGCGCCGCTTCTGCAGCGCGCGGCGCAGGAGGTCCGCCTCGGCGAGGTCCATGCCCGCGACGCGCGCGGCGGCCTGCATCACGTCCTCCTGGTACAGCATGACGCCGTGCGTGTCCCACAGGACGTCGGTGAGACGCGGGTGCGGCGGCTTCGGCTCCTCGACCTGGTTGAAACGGCGCACATACGCGTCCTTCATGCCCGAACCCGCGGGACCGGGTCGGATGAGCGCGACGGACTGGATCACGTCGTCCATCGTGCGCGCGCCGATCTGCTGCAGCAGGTTGCGCATGCCCGGCGACTCGACCTGGAAGCAGCCGACCGTGCGGCCTGCGCGCAGCGTCACCTGCGTCGCGGGGTCGTCCTCGGGGATCTTCTCGAGGTCGGGCTCGACGCCGCGGGCGCGCAAGAGGTCGAGGCAGTCGTCGAGCGTGGTGAGCGCGCGGTTGCCGAGCAGGTCCATCTTCACGAGCCCGATCGCCTCGACCGCATCCTTGTCGAGCTGCGTCACGATCACGCCTTTCTTCGCGCGCTGGCACGCGACGACGTCCGTGATCGCCGCGGGCGCCACGACGACGCCGCCGGGGTGCAGTCCGTAGTGGCGCGGCGTGTCGACGAGGCGCGCGGCGAGCTCGAGTGCACGCGCCCACCGCGCGTCGTCGAAAGGGAAACCGGTCGCTTCCGGAGATTCGGCGAAGAGCCGCGCGAGCGGGTTCGCGCGCAGCTTGGGCGGGAGCGCTTCCCGCGCGGCCGCGGCGTGCGCGTCGCGGCGTGAATCCACCTTCGCGGGCAGCGCGAGCCCGAGCTCCGCGTCGCGCGCGTCGACTTCGTCTTCGCCTTCGGGCGCGACGTAGTAGTACGGGAGTCGGCGCGACCACCCGTTCACCTCCGCGGGCGGGAGCCCGAGCACGAGCGCCGCTTCGCGGAACGCCGCGCGCGCGCCGCAGCGGTTCAGCGTGCAGATCATCGCCGTGCGTTCGACGCCGAAAAGCTCGTAGACGTGGGTCAACACCTCGTCGCGCCGCCGCCAGCAGAAGTCGAGGTCGATGTCGGGCCGGTCCTTGCGCGCGGGATTGAGGAAGCGCTCGAAGATCAGGCGGTAGCGGAACGGATCGGCGTCGGTGAGCCGCAGGCAGTACGCGACGAGGCTGTCCGCCGCGGAGCCGCGTCCGACGCACGGGATGCCGTTGGCGCGCGCGAAGTCCGCGATCTGCTTCACGAGCAGGAAGTAGGGCGCGAAGCCGAGCTGGTCGATCGTCGTGAGCTCGTAGTCGAGCCGGCGCACGACCTCGGGCTTGAGCGGCTCGTAGCGCGTGCGCGCGCCGTCGAACGCGAAGCCGGCGAGCTCGGAATACGCCGTTCGCCCTTCGCCGAGCGCGATCTTCGGGAAGAGGATGCCTCCGAGCGGCGGCGTGAACGCGCAGCGCTCGGCGACCGCGAGCGTGCGTTCGAGCGCACCGATCGCGCCCACGGACGCGCGCTCGAACGGCCCGCGCACGTCGGGGAGCTCGGCGTAGAGCGCCGCCATCTCCTCCGCGGCGAGCAGGTGCGCCGGCGTCTCGGCGATCCACTCCGCGGGGAGGTCGTGCACGAGCGCGTTGTGCTTGATCGCGACGCGCACGCGGTGGTCGGCGAGCCCTTCGGCGCGCGCGCAGTACACGTCGGGCACGGCGAGCGTCGCGGCGCCGGTGGCGCGTGCGGCGAGCAAGAGCTCCTCCACGGGCACGGCGCGTGACGGCGGCGGCGTCTTGGGCGGCTCGAGCTCGCCGTCGTCGTCCGCGCGCTCGCTCTGGAGCCCGAAGCGTGCGCTCGCGGCGCGCTCGAGGGAGAGCGCGCCCTCTTCCGCGCCGACGTCGTGCTCGAGCGGCCGCGCGAGCGCCGCGTTGCGCGGCAGCACGGCGCTCCGGCGCGCGCTCTTCCGCGCGAGCGACGCCGGCGCGATCGCGGCGAAGAGCGCGCGCGGATCGACGCGCCCGGCGAGTTCGACGAGCAGCCGCGGGTGGTCGACGAGGAAGACGAGCCCCGCCTGGTGGCGCACGACCTGTTCGACGAGGTGGAGGTGCTCGGGCCCGTCGAGCCGCGCGCCGGTGCGCCCCGGGTCGTCGCCGAGGTGACGCGCGGAGACGAGCTTGCACAGGTTGCTCCACCCCGTTTCGTTCTCGACGAGCGCCACGATGCGTCCGGGCGCACCGGTGGGGTCGGAGAGCTCGGCGCCGACGATCGCGCGGAGCGGTGCGCGGGGTGGGGACGAGCTCGCGGTCGCGGGCTCCGAAACGTCCTTCGCGCCGGACGGTGCGCGTGCGGCCGGGTGCGCGTCGGCGTCCGCGCGCGCCGCGTTCAGGAACTCGACGACGCCCGCGATCGTGTCGACGTCGCAGAGCGCGAGCGCCGCGAAGCCGAGCTCCCGCGCGCGCGCGACGAGCGCTGCGGGCGAGTCGACCCCGGTGAGCATGGAGTGGTGCCCGTGGACGCGCAGGGGGACGTACATGGCGCTTCGCGGCGCGTTCGGCATGACGGATTCCCTCGGCGGACCACGGACACCCTCTCGTCTCTCTCTGGATGCAGACCCTAACGGATCACGAACTCATTGTCGAGCCGAGGCACGCGATTCCCCACCTTCGTCGACGGCGCGCGAGAAAAACCACGGATGGAGCGATGCCCGATCGAGGGTGTCGGCGTCGTGCGGAAGGAGGGTCGTGCGATGCCGCAGCGAACAGGTGACGGGAGGAAGAAGAGCGAGGCCGCGCGCTACCGCGGCATGGTGCAGGACCTGAGTCGACGGCTCGCGCGCTCGCGCGCGGCGTCGGCGCGGGCGGTGAACTCGATCCTCACGCTGACGTGTTGGCGCGTGGGCCGACGGATCGTGGAGTTCGAACTGTCCGGCGCGAGCCGCGCGGAGTACGGGGACGAGCTCCTGAAGAAGCTCGCCGACGACCTGACGAAGCAGATGGGCCGCGGGTTCGGGTGGCGGAGCCTGTACGACATGCGGCGCTTCTACGCGACGTACGCGCGCGAGTTGTCGGAGGGGCGCGAGGCCGCGGGAGACCACGCCCGAGGGGCGAACGGGAAGGGCGAAAAGGCCGCCGCCGAGATTTTGCAGACACTGTCTGCAAAATCTGCCGAGGTCGCCGTCGCGCGGCGATTCCAGCTGCCGTGGTCGCGCTACGCGCGGCTCCTGCGCGTGACGGAGGCGGAGGCGCGCCGCTGCTACGCAGCGGAAAGCAGGGCCCCGTCTCCCGCTGCCGTCCAAGCCGTGATCGGCGCGGCGAGCGTCACCGGGTGCCGAGCGAGACAACCCACACGCGCCCCGCGCAGCGGCTGCTTCAGCCTCGAGGTTTCGCTGGTCGCAACACCAAGTAGACGCCCGCGAGGATCGTGGCGCAGCCGGCGAGGGTGAAGAGCGTGAGCTTCTCGCCGCCAAACACGGCGCCGAGCACGACGGCGAGCGCGGGCGTCAGGTACGAGATCAGCGAGAGCTCGTGCGCCGGCACGTGGCGCAGGAGCCAGAAGTAGAGGCCGAAGCCGAGCACGGTGCCGACGAGTGCCAGGTACACGATGCTCGCGACCGCGGTCGCATCCCACGCGCGCGGTGCATCGCGCTCGAACACGAACGCGAGCGCGCACAGGAGCACGGCGCCGAGCGCCATCCCGTTGCGGTTCACGAGCGCGGAGCTCACGCCTTGTCCGTCGCGCTTGAGCAGCGTCGTGCTGTAGCACGACACGAGCGGGCTCCCGAGCAGCACGAGCGCGGCGACGAACGCCTCGGGGCCGAGCGCGCGCACGTCGGTCGCGTAGAGCAGCACGACGCCGACGAAGCCGAGCGCGAAGCCGATCCACGGGCGCGCGCCGCGCAGCCGATGGCCGAGGAAGAGGTGGCTCGACACGGCCATCGTCATCGGGAAGACCGACCACAGGATGCACGTGAGCGCGGACGGGAGCCGCGTCTCGGTCCAGTAGACGATCGCGTAGCTCGCGCTGAAGCTCGTGAGGCCGACCTGGATCCAGATCGAAGCGCGCGGCTTCGTCCCGCCCTCGCGGCGCGCGAGCGACGGTGCCACGAGCGCCATGACCAGCGCCGCGAGCAGGAAGCGCGCCCCCGCCGACGTGAACGGCGGCAGCGAGCCGAGCCCCTTCGCGATCACGATCCACGTGCTGCCCCAGATGAGCGAGAGCACGCCGATGAGCGCGTACGCGACCCATTTCGGCGGCGGTCGGGAGTCGGCGGCGGTCGTCATGCGTCGTCCGCGGCCTTGGAGCACGCGCGAAGGCGCGGCATGATGCCGCGCGGAGGTCGTGATGCCGAGCGTCGAGTCGAGGTGTGCGCGCGCGTTGCGCGCGGGGAGGTTCGCGATCGCGACGCTTGCACTCGTCGCGTGCCGATCGAACGGCTTGGAGGCCGGCACCGATGATCCGGGGTCGTCCAAACGAGCCTCGGCGCCCACCGACGGCCGTCCGAGCCTGCTCGACGATCCCGACGTCGACCGCGCGCACTTCGACCTGCTCCCCGCCGGCATCGTCGCGCGCTCGACGTCGGGGCGGCTGCTCGCGCCGATGGAGTATTCGGTGGAGGCGCGCACGAAGCGCGCGGCGCTGCTCGCCGAAGCGAAGGCGAAGGTCGACGCCGCGCCGAACGACGCGGACGCGCTCGTGTGGTACGGGCGGCGCCTGGGCTACCTCGGCCGCTTTCGTGAAGC
>JACRIO010000248.1 GCA_016220035.1 Planctomycetota bacterium
ACACAGCGCGCGACGATCGGCCCGCGCGCACCGGCCGTTCCAGGTCATGAGACGGCGATTCGACCTCGCGCGGGTGCCTGTGCACCGCGCCGTCGCTACCTTCGGGCCCCATGAAGCTCCTCACCCCCCCCGCCGCACTCGTGCTCGGCGCCGTCACGGCCCTCGCCGCGACGCGCGTCCTCGCCCCCCAGGATCATCCGGTCGGCTACAAGGACACGCCGCTCCTCCCGGGGACGCCGTGGCACGTGCACGACCCGGATCGTCCGCTCCCGGCCGTGGTCACGCCGGGCCTGAACGGCGCTCCGCCCTCGGACGCGATCGTGCTCTTCGACGGCAAGGATCTCGCGCACTGGAAGGCCGGCGGGAAGCCCGCCGCATGGAAGGTCGAGAGCGGGTACATGGAGGTCGACGGCTCGGGCTCGGTCGAGAGCGCCGAGGCGTTCGGCGACGTGCAGTTGCACCTCGAGTTCGCGACGCCGGCCAAGGTCGAGGGCGAGAGCCAGGGCCGCGGGAACAGCGGCGTGTTCTTCATGGGCCGCTACGAAGTGCAGGTGCTCGACTCGTTCGAGAACCGCACGTACGCCGACGGGCAGGCCGCCGCGCTCTACGGGCAGACGCCGCCGCTCGTCAACGCGTGCCGGAAGCCCGGCGAGTGGCAGACCTACGACATCGTCTTCCGCGCGCCGCGCTGGGAGGGCGAGAAGCTCGCGACCCCGGCACGCGCGACCGTGCTCCACAACGGCGTGCTCGTGCAGGACGCGCAGGCATTCCTCGGCGCCACCGCGCACCGCGCCGTCGCGCAGTACGCGAAGCACGCGGCCGAGCTCCCGATCGGCCTGCAGGACCACGGCAACCCGATGCGCTTCCGCAACGTCTGGGCGCGCAGGCTCTGAGCGGGCGACGCGCGCGCTCAGCGCGAGGCCGGGTCACCCGATCCGGAGTCGTGCACGCGCATGCCTCCGACGTCCGGGATCGCCTTCGCGCGACGCGGTTCATCGCGGAACACGCCGTGCGAGTAGAGGTGCGCATCCAGTTCGTTGCTCGACTGCGCCTGGAGGAGCCAGAGGTCCCAGTAGGCGAGCAATTCCTCCCAGCTCAGGTTCTTCAGGTCGAGGTCTTCCTCACTCAGGAATTCGTCGCGCATGACGCTGTTCCAGGCGGAGGGCGACGCAGCTCAGAACTCGCGGTTCAAATCGCTGCCCGTCAGGATGCGTGGACGGATGAAGAACAGGACGTTCGCCTGCTCCTTGCGCTTGTAGGTCGACTTGAAGAAGTAGCCGAGCAGCGGGATCGAGCCGAGGATCGGCACCTTGTTCTCCGTGTCCACGGTGCGCTCGCTGACGAAGCCGCCGAGGATCACGGCTTGGCCCGGCTCGAGGTAGACGACGGTCTGCGCCGCGCGGCGGCTGAGGATCGGGTTGGAGATGACCTGACCGTTCCCGAGCGCGAAGGTCGCGGCGCTGCCGGACTGCGCGGACGCCTCGATGTCGATGTTGAGCGCCACCGTCTGCGTGCCCACGACGCGCGGCACGACGTAGAGCTTGATGCCGATCTCGTCGTACTTCAGCGTCGCCGCCGCCTGTCCGTTGGCCTGCACGGCGGACACGGAATAGCTCGGCAGCTGATTCGTGTTCACGATCCTCGCCGTGCCGCCCTCGCGCACCGCGATCTTCGGGCGCGAGATGATCGAGACGTTGTCGTACGTCTGGAGCATCTGCAGGATCGCGTTGAACGTGACGCCGTCCTGCACCGCGGAGAGCGCGAGCAGCGAGTTCGCGGCCGACGCGCTGTTCGGCAGGTTGTAGTTGAGGCTCTGGACGAAGGTGTGGTCCGGGAAGCCGAAGATGGGCGTGGTCGTGTCGATCGGCTTCACGCCTAGGTCGAGCGTGTCCGTGGTCGTGACCTCCACGATCTTCGCCTCGATCTCGATCTGCGGGACGCCGGCGGCGAAAACGTTGATGAAGCTCTCGACTTCCTTCAAACGCTCGGCCCCGGTGGTCGCGACGAGCCAGTCCGCGACCTTGAACGTCTTCGAGTCGTCCACGACGGGCTGCCGCAGGTCGGCGAACTGTTCTTGGTCCCAATCGGCGAGGAGCTCGAGCCGCACCTGGTCCAGGGACTGAGCACCGTCCTTGTAGAGCGGGAAGTTGCCGTAGTTGGTGAGCAGGTCGAGCATCTTCTTGCCCGTCCCGATGCGCAGCGGGAACGGCTTCATGATCAGGCCGTTCGCGTACACGAGGATGCGCTTGCCGAAGACGAGGTAGGGATTCTCCTGCGGCTCGTTCGACACGACCTTGACCGGCGCCGCCGCGCCGGCTTCCTTCGGCGCGGCAGCGGGGTCCTTGGGCGAAGGCTCGGTGTTCGTGGGCGGAGCCGCGGGCTGCGTTCCCGTCGCGGGCGCGCCCGCCTTCGCCGCTTGCTGCTCCAGGAGCTTGCGCTCCGCCTCGGCGAATGCGTCCGGCCCCTCGTCGGGGTGCGGATCGCGGAACGCGGCGTCGTTCTCGACCGCGTCGACCGGCTTGAGCGCGCCCTCGGCGATGAGCCGGCGGATCTCGTCGGTCGTCAAATGGCTCTCGCTCGCCGGCGACTCGGGCTCCGCGGGCGTGCTGCGGCAGGCCGCGAACAGAAGGAGCGCGCTCGAAACCAACACGGCGCCCGCTGTGGTGCGCTTGGCGGCGCTCGAAACCAACACGGCACCCGCTGTGGTGCGCTTGGCGGCGCTCGAAACGAACACGGCGCCCGGGACGGGGCGCCGAGCGTGGGGCGTCGGACGTTGGGACGTCGTCGTGAGCGCGCTGCGGCTCATCGAGGCTGCTTGGGCTGGGTGAGTTCCGTGACCGTCGGGCGGCTCGGAGGGATCAGAGCTGGTCCTTCACCGCGTCCGTGATGTCCGGGATCGCGCGGCCGTCCTGATGGCTGATCGTCTTCCACACCGAGCAGTAGCTCTTCGCAGCGCGCACCTTCTCGCAGGCATCGCGCACGCGCTCGGCGGCCTTCTGGCGCAGTTGGATTCCCTCGGCCGAGTTCACGTCG
>JACRIO010000246.1 GCA_016220035.1 Planctomycetota bacterium
CTCGCGACCGCCGCGCGCGCGCGGCGCACCGTCGTCGCGCGCGCCCGCCCCGCGCTCGCCCGCTGGCTCGTGGCGCGCGGTCTGGACGCGGAGGCCGCCGAGCTCGTCGCGCGCGTCGAGCACACGCCGTGGGCGGGAGCGACGGCGCTCGCGGCGCCGCGCTGAACGACGTCAGGGAAGCTCGCCGCGACGCCGCAACTCGGCGGCGGTGTCGCGCAGCACGTCGTCGAACGGGCGCGGGCTCCAGCCGAGCTCGCGGCGCGCTTTCGAGGCGTCGAGGCGCAATTCCAAGCCCAGCATCTTCAGCGCCTCCGGCGGCGCGAAGTCGATCGGGAACAGCACGTCCCAGGCGCGCACGAACGGGATCGCGATCGAAAGCAGAGCGCGCGGCGCGGTGAAGCGCGCTCCGCGGCCGCCGACGGCGCGCGCGATCGTCGCGAAGAGCGCGCGCGTCGGCAGGAAGCGCTCGACGAGGATGTAGCGCTCGCCGCGCCGCCCGCGCTCGAGCGCGAGCAGCGTGCCCTCCGCCGTGTCGTCGATGCCGACGACGCTGATCGCGCCCGGCGGCGCCAGGAACGGCCCCTTCCCCGCCGCGATCTGTTTCAAGAACTTGAGCGTGTTCGACTTGCCCGTCGCGGGGCCGAAGATCGCGCCCGGGTTCACGACGACGACGTCGAGCGCGTCCCGCGTCGCGAGCACGAGCTCCTCCGCCGCGCGCTTCGTGTCCGTGTAGTGCACGCCGAGTCGTCCGAGGTCGAACGGCGCCGTCTCGTCGATCGCTCGGCCGTCCTTGGACTCGCCGACGGCGACGACGGAGCTCACGAACAGGAGCCGCGCCGCGTTTTCCTTGCGCGCAGCTTCGAGGACGTATCGCGTGCCCTCGACGTTGATCGCGACGGCCTGTTCGCGCTCGCGCGTCTTGTAGCTGATCAGCGCGCCGCTGTGGACGACGTACAGGCGTCCGCCGAGCTCCCGCGCGCGCTCCGCCCCGCGCGCGCAGGCCGCGAGCACGCTCGGACGGTCGACGAGGTCGCCCGCATGGAGTTCGACGCCGAGCGCCGCGAGTTCGCCCGCCTCGGTCGGCCGACGCACGAGCGCGTGCGTCTCGATCCCGCGCGCATGGAGTCGACGGACGACGGCGCCGCCGAGGAAGCCCGTCGCGCCGGTGACGAACACCACGTCGCGCGGACCGAGCGCGTGCACGACGGCGTTCGCGGCGCCGTGGGCGGCCGCGTGGTCTCGTTCCTCCTTCATCCGCACCTCGCGGTCCATCCTGACGCTCCGCGTGAGCGCGCGAAAGCGCCGCGTGCCCGGATCACTCGCCGTGCTCGGGCAGCGTGATGCGCGCGATGGCGCCCGGGCCCTCGTCCGCCGGCCGGTTCTCGAGCTCGATCGTCCCGCCCATCTCGTCGACGAGCCGCGCCGAGATCGCGAGCCCGAGCCCGGTGCCGTGCGTGCGCGTCGTGAAGTACGGCTCGAAGAGCCGCGCGCGCACCGTGTCGGAGAGGCCGACGCCCGTGTCCTGGAACGTGAGCCGCAGCCGGCGCGCTCCCGCGTCCTCGATCCGCTCGAGGCGCGCGAAGAGCTTCCCGCCCTGCGGCATCGCCTCGATCGCGTTCGTGACGAGGTTGATGAGCAGACGGCGCAGCTCGCCCTTGTCCGCGAAGATGCGTCCCCCGCCGCCCTGCCGATCGACCGCGACGCGCGCGTCCGCTGCCCAAGCCGCGTGCTCGGCGAGCACCTCGTCGAGCAGCACCCCGAGCTCCAGCACCTCCGGGTTGCGCTTCTTCGAGCCCGCGAAGGCCGAGAAGTCGGCCGCGATCTGGCGCATGTGCTCGACCTGCCGCGCGACGAGCTGCACCGTGCGCTGGAAAATCGAATCGAACTCCGGGCTCTTCTCGGCCTTCGCGCGCTCGAGGAGCTGCACGGAGAGCGCGATCGGCGTGAGGGGGTTCTTGATCTCGTGCGCGACCTGGCGCGCCATCTCGCGCCACGCGGCGTCCTTCTCGGCCTTGATGAGCTGCTTGCGGCTCTGCGCGAGCTGCGCGGTCATCTCGTTGAACGAGCGCGCGAGCTCGCCGAGCTCGTCCGAGCTCTTGACGGCGACGTGCGCCTCGAGGTCGCCCGCCGCGACGCGGCGCGTCTGCTCGCGCAGCTCGAGGATCGGCGCCGTCGTGCGCCGCGCGACGATCACGGTGAGCACGATGACGATCGCGAGCACGGACACCGTCGCCTTGAGCAGGACGTCCTGGAGGCCCTCGATGAACACCGTCACGTCCTCGTTGTCGATGCCGACGCCGACGATCCAGCCTAGACCGCCCTTGTCGACGCTCCCGCAGTGCTTGAAGGCCGCGTTCTTGCGCTTCCCTTTGAAGGAGTACTCGGGATAGAAGCCCCAGTCGCCCGCGCGCGCCGCGTCGACGAGCTGCGGCAGGGCCACCGGCGGCTGCGACACGCGCGCGCCGTACAGGGACGTCGTCGGGTGCGCGATGATCGTGTCGGCGTCGCTTTGCCACAACCACGCGTAGCTCGTCTGGTAGATCTTCAGGCTGGTCGCATCGGGCCGGCCGTCGATGCGCTCGAAGCCCCGCGGGCGCTTGGGCTTCAACACCTTCTCCTGCACGCGGTCCCAGCGCATGAGCGCGTAGACGACGCCGACGACGCGCGTCGGATCCAAGTCCTGGCGCACGGGCACGGCGATCCCGACGTGGTAGTTCGCCGGGTGCGGCGTCCCGACGTCGACCTCGCGCGGGAGGTACGTCGTGACGTGGTGGTCGACGAGCACGGCTTGCACGGGGTCGTCGACGTGCTTCTCCATCGCGGCGCGGAACCAAGGCTCGAGCGAGTAGTCGCGCGCGGCGAGCGCCGCGCGGAGCTCCTCCGTGAACTCGCGACCGTCGCGCGTCGTCGTGTTCGAGACGACGAAGCGGCCCTCTTCGTCGACCGCCATCAGGAGGTCGTAGGCGCTGCTGCGCCGCACGAACCGCTCGAAGCTGCCCTGCGCGGTCGTCTCGAAGGCGCCGCCTTCGGTCACGGCCCAGTACGTCAACGGCTCCGACGCCTTGAGCTCGACGTCGGAGACGCGTTCGGCGAGCTCCTCGTCGAGCCGCTGCGCGAGGTCGGAGGCCATCGTGAGGAGGTAGTAGCGCACGACCTCCCACTGGCGCTCCGCGGTCTGCGTGTCGACGTACCACGCGAAGCCGAGGAACGGGATGCAGACCGCCGCGAGGACCGTGAGGATCCACTTCGTCGAGATGCGGCGGAGGAGCGCCATGCGGGGCCGGGATTCTCGGCCCGCGCACGCCCCGCCGGCAAGCTCGATCGGTCAGAGCCCGATGTCGAGCCCCTCGGATTCCTCGAACACGAGCCGTTGAACGAGCCGTTCCTCCGAGAGTTCGTGCTCGAAGAGGTCGTCGATCAGCGCCATCAGCCCCTCCTCGAAAGCGTCGGCGGGCGGGCCGTCGTGGAGCATGCGACCGAGCTGGTCGAGCCGCGACTCGAACGCGCGGTGCGCTTCGAGCGTGCGCTCGGCCCAGCGCCGACCCGCCGGGGTCGAGGCGCAGTCGGGCTGGAAGAGCTCGGCGCATTCCTCCTGCGCGAAGTGGCGGCGGAGGAGACGCGCGAAGGAATCGAATTCGACTCGCAGGCAGTCGCGCAGGTCCGCGCCCGGCATGCTCCTGCATGCGCGCAGCGTCTGCAGCAAGGCCGCCGACGAGCGCCGGAAGTCCTGGTGCGCCCGATGCATCTCCTCGTACCAGCGGCTCTTCGGGGTGGTGCGGCTGCGGCGCGGCATGGGACGGCTCGCTTTCGGCGCGGAGCGACGGTGCGCTTGCGATCGTAAGGACGTCCGGTCCGTTCCGCGCTACCCACGAGCTCGCAGCGGCCTGCGCACACGTCCGCATGTCCGTCCTTCGCGCAAGAGCGATGCTCGTCCTCGGAGCGCGAGTACCCCCGGAGGAGGCACCATGCAGACCCTGACGAAGATCACAGCCAAGGACATCATGCGTACGGACGTCGCCACCCTGCGGCCCGAGGACACGCTCGAGAGCGCCATCGAGCTGTTCGAGGAGCTGCACATCAGCGGCGCGCCCGTCGTGGACGGCAGTGGGGAGCTCATCGGCGTGCTCAGCGCCAGCGACATCGCCCGCTTCGCGCGCGAGAAGGGCACCGCGCGGGGCGGCGCGAGCGAGAAGCTCGAACAGCTCGACGACGAGCTCACCGAGGACGAGGGCCGCTTCGAGGTCAACGACTACTCCGAGGAGCTGCTCGGCCGCGAGCGCGTCTGCGACTGGATGACCGCGAAGGTGATCTCCGCACGACCGGACGCGACGCTGCGCGACCTCTGCCGCGTGATGTCGCGCGAATCGGTGCACCGCGTCGTCATCGCGAGCGGGAAGCAGCTCGCGGGCCTCGTCACGAGCTTCGACGTCGTCCGCTGCGTCGCCGAGCACGGTTGACCTTCGCTGCTCGGGGTGGACGAAGTCGGCGGTCTGCCCTCATCGACGTATCCCCCGCCGTCGCGACGGAGTCGATGCTTCCCGTGAGGCGCGCGCCGCGCCTCGACCGACCCCGGTGGTGAGCGCGACCCCCCGCGCATGGAGGCGGCGATGAACGAACCCGTTCCGTCCCCCGACCTCGAGCGCTCCGCAGCGGAGCACATCGAGTTCCGGCGCGACATCGGGGAGCTCCTGCGCATCCTCGGCGACACGGAAGCGCTGAGCGCGCACCCGCGGTTCTCCCGCGAGCTCGACGCGCTCCGTCACCGGCTCGCGCACCACTTCGAGCACGAGGAACTCTCCTGGAGCGCGCTCGGCGAACGGCTGCAGAGCCGCGAATTCTGCGAATGGACCGCGGAATACACGGCGCAGCACCGCGAGCTCGACGAGCGCCTCGTCCGAATCGTGGACGAGTTCGCTCATCGCGAGTGCCTGTCGCAGGCCCCGGTGCCGGAGCAGGTGTTGCGCCTCGAGCAGTACTTCCGCGACCTCATCGAGCACGAGCGCGGCGAGACGCACCTCCTCGCGCGGGCGCCGGGTGTCGAGGACGAGGGTTGGTCCGAGCGGTGAAACCCAACGCCCTCCGGGATACCGGCCCCCTTCACTGGCCGCGCAAGAGGAGCGCGTAGGGCCCCCTCCAGCGCAGGAGCCGGGTGAGTTCCCAGGCTTCCTTCTCGACGCCGATCGCCATGGCCGGCGTCTCCTTCCTGCGCTCGTTGGTCACGTAGCGCACGAAGTTGCGCCAGGCCGCGTAGATCCACAGATGGAGCTGGAGCCGCTCCCTCAGCTTGGCGTGACACCACGTCCTGCGCACCAGGCGCGACACGCCGTCGCGCAGCATCGCCAGCGTGTGGTTGATCGCGAACAAGGGGTTCTTCGAGTCGCGCTTCTCCTTCGAGCTGGTCTTCCCGTGCGCCACCGGCCGTTTCCCGAACACCTCCTTCAGGATGCCCGGATAGCTCGCCTTCAAGTCCGTGAGCACCTCGACGCGCGCCTGCTCGTCGGTGTGCTTGGCCAGTGACTCGAAGCAGCTCTTCACCGCCGCGCGCGAGCCGCTCCTGCGCTTGCCGTGCTTGGCCACGAACTCTTGGCGGCGCTTCACGAGCGCCGGACTGGTCGATTTCCGGGCCGGAAGCGTGCCGACGGCGAGGTGCACGAGGAAGCGCGAGTCGCGCTCGATCAGCACCGGCAACGTGACCGGCATCAGGCGCCGATCGGTCTCGAAGCTCTCGGCTTCGTCGAGCGAGAACGAGCCCGTGACGCGCTTCCCCTCGAGCAGCACCTCCTGGAAGGCGCGCGCGTGCTCGCCGAAGCGGCGCAGGCGGCGCTCGACGGTCGGTCGGCGCGTGCGCAGGACGCGGGCGATCTGGCGGTGGGAGACCTTGGAGACGAAGGACTCGAAGATCGCCTTGTCGAGCTGCGGTTTGCGGAAGCGGTAATCGAGCCGGAAGGACTGGTCGGAGAAGGTGAGCTTGCAGCTCGCGCAGCGGAAGCGCTGCACGAGCCGGCGGTCGCAACGGCGCACGTAGGTGCCGGCGGTGCCGTAGGCGAAGGTGGGCGAAGGCTTGGACGCGGGACAGCCCGCGTGCGGGCAGCAAGGCGGTGTGAACGACATGAACGAGCTCCTGGCCGGTGGCCGAATGAGACCTGCACTGGGCCCGACGTCGCCCACGCCGTTTGGGCATCGAGGAAAATGCGAAAAACCGCACGGGAGCGGCCCACCGGAGGCGCGCGGTGCGCCAGCGAAGGGGGCCAGTATCCCGGGAGCAGGGAGCGTGCTCCAATCCGCCGCGTGCCCACCACACCGCACCGCATCCTCATCGTCCGCCTATCGCACCTGGGCGACGTCGTGCACACGCTGCCCGTCTTCCACGCGCTGCGCGCGTCGCAACCCGAGGCGGAGCTCGCCTGGGTCGTCCAGCGCGAGTTCGCGGACCTCCTTCGCGGGCTTCCCGGCCTCGCGCGCACGATCGAATTCGACCGGCGCGGCGGCGCGCGTGCCTGGCGTGCGTTGCGACGGGAGCTCGCGGATTTCGGCGCCGACTGGGCCCTCGACGCGCAGGGCAACTTGAAGAGTGCCGCGGTGACGCGGCTCTCGGGCGCGCGACGGAGGACGGGCCTCGCTCGCTCGGATTGGCGCGAGCGCGCGGGGTCGTTCCTCGTGCCCGAACGCGCGGCGCCCTCGCGCGGGCTGCATGCGATCGATCGCATGCGCGCACTCTGCGAGCACATCGCGGGTGCAGGCGTCGGGCTCCGCCTCGACCCCGCGCTTTCGGCGGCCGAGCTCGCCCTCGAATGCGACGACGAGCCCCTGCTCGACGACCTCGACGCGCTCGTTCACCTCGCGACGCCCGGCGACGTCCGTTCGTGGCCGGCGGAGCGCTTCGTCGAGCTCGGCCGCGCGCTCGCACGCCGCGGCGCGCGCGCGTTGTTCTTGTCCGGACCCGCGGAGGCCGACCTCGGCCGCGCGGTCGCGGCGGAGCTCGCGGAGGAGCGCGGCGTCACGCACTGGATCGGCCAGCGCGGCTTGCGCCGGCTCGCGCGGGCCTTCACTCTCGCCGCGAACGGCCCCGCGGTCTTCGTCGGCTGCGATTCGGGTCCGATGCACCTCGCGTGGGCGTCCGGCATGCGCGTGGTCTGCCTCTCGGGACCCCAGGACGCGCGTCGCACCGGCCCGTGGCCGATCGCGGGCCGTCACACCGTCGTGCGCGCGCACGCGGAGCCCGACTGCGCGCCATGCCGTGCGCGGACGTGCTCCCACGCGGAGGGCCCGGTGTGCATGCGCCGCGTCACGGCCGAGGACGTGATCGCGGCGCTGGAGCGGATGATCGGCCCGGCGCGGTCCGCCGTCACTGCGGGGTGACGGTCTTCGCGAGCTCGCGCACCTGGTCCGCGACGTCGCGGTAGTCGGCCCAGAACTGGAGGATCTGGCGCAGCGTCTCGAGCTTCTTCGTCGCGTCGGTCTCACCCGCGGCCTGCGAGTACAGCCGGTCGGCGCGCACGACGAAGTCCTCGAGCGTCTCCTTCCGCGTGAGCGCGTCCTTGTAGTAGGCGGCGATCTTGAGGAGGTCGCCGTAGCGCACGATCGCGTCGGGGAATTTGCCGTCGCGCTCCATCGCGAGCGCTTCCTTGTAGATCGTCTCGAAGCGCGCTTCCTGGACTCGGTTCTTGAGGCCCTCGAAGCGGTCCTTCTGCAGCACGGTGAGGCGCGCACCCTCCTCGGCGAGTTCGAGCGCCTTGTCGAGCCGCCCGCGGACGATCGCCATCTCGGCGTCGCGATGGATCTGCGCCGCATGCGACTCGAGGTCGCAGCTCTCCTTGCCCGTCTTCGCCGCCGCGTTCCCGGGGTCGAGCGCGAGCGCGAGCCGGTACTCGTTGCGCGCCGCGTCGAACTTCGCCTCCTCGACCAGCGTCGCGGCGACCGTCATGCGCGCGGCCGCCATCTCGACCGCGAGCTGCTTCCGGCGCTGGTCGAGCTGTGGGCTGTCGATGTATTTGTCGCCCTTGCCGAACTCGCCGTCGGCCTGTCCGAGCAGGCCGTCCTTGAACGAGCGCAGTCCCTCCTCGTAGTAGGCCTTGCCGAGCCCCGCGCGATAGTTCACGGCCAGCGTCGCGTCGGCCATGCCCGTGAGCGCGCCGCGGTTGCCCGGATCGAACTGGAGCGCGCTCTCGTAGGCCACGAGCGCCTCGTCGAGCTTGTCGCTCGCGTGCGCTTCGAGGCCGATCTCGAGGAAGTGCTCGGCGAGCTTGCGGCGCGTCTTCTCGATCCATGTGACCGCCTCGTTGCGATCGGGTGCGAGCTCCGTCGCGCGTCGGAACAGGTCGAGCGCTTCGAGGTCCCGGTCCGCGAAGGAGAGGCGCCGGCCCGACTCCAGCATCTGCGCGAACTGGGCCTCGCGGTACGTGCGCTGGGCCTGCTCGTCGCCGGGGTGGTCCTTGGCCTTCGCGGCCGCGCGATCGACGGCCTCCTGGAAGCGGCCGTGGACGATCAGCCACTCGACGGTGCCCTGCTTGTCCACCGCGGTCGTGCCGCAGGCGGAAACGAGGAGGAGCGTCGCGAGGAAGGAGTTGCGGGGGTCGATGCGCATGATGGGTACTGCGGGCCGCGCCGAACGGAGGAGGGCGCACGGAGGAGGTTCGGCGCGCACCGACGACGGAGCGCGGCTCCCCTTCCCGCTCCTATCGTAGAGATCGGCCGGTCCCTTGATAAAGGAGGAGCTGCGAAGCGTATCGGGCCGAGCACCGGGTTCAGGTCCGCATCGAGTCGAACAAAACGAGCCCGAGGCTCCCGAAAAAGAGGATCGGCAGCCACGCGGCGTAGCGGGGGTCCATCGAGCTCTGCAGACCGAGGTTGCGGAACACGAAATCGGTCGCGAAGTAGAACACGCAGAGCAGGCAGCCGAGCGCGAGCCCCTCCGCCCCTTTCCCACGCTCGTGCCGGAGCAGGATCGGCAGCCCGACGAGCAGGAGCACGAGGTTCGCGAGCGGGAAGGTCAGGCTGTACTGGAACATCGTCTGGTAGACGGCGCGGTCGGGGTCGCGGCGCATGAGCTCCTTCACCTCGCCGAAGGAGAGCTCGACCGCGTGCTCGCGCGCGCGCCAGTACGAGAGCGCGAGCGACGGCGTGAAGTCGAACCCATCGAGCCAGCGCACGGGCCGCTCGACGCGCGTGTTGTCCGAGCGCACCTCGCGGAAGACCCCGTCCTCGAGCAGCCAGCCCGCGCCGCTGCCGCGCTCGGTCCACACCGCGCGGCTCGCCTCGATGCTCTGGCCCGACGAGTGCCAGATCGCCTGGAGCCCGCGCACCTCCGCGACCGGCGGGTTTCCGACGGCGGGTCGGTACTCGTTCAACTGGACGAAGCTGCCGTTCAGGTCGCGCACGCGGACGAAGCCGTACTTGCGATCCCAGTTCTTGTTCTCGAGCACGAATCGCACCGCGTCGCGCTTGTTCGCGAGGTCGGAGGCCAGCACCTCGCGCAGCTGGAACATCCCGGCCGCCATGCACGCGGCGATCAGGAAGACGGGTGCGAGCATCCGATGGGCCGAGATGCCACCCGCGAGCGCCGCGATCGTCTCGTTGTGCTTCAGGAGCCGGCTCACGGTGAAGAGCCCCGCGACGAGCGTGATGAACGGCGCCACCTGCAGGAACACGAACGGGATCTGGAACAGGTAGTACCGCGCGATCAGGAACGTCGGCGCGCGCGTGCCGTCGGGCCAGAGCTCGAGGTAGTCGTCGAGGTTCGACGCCATGTCGAGCACGAGGAAGAGCCCGACGACGAGCAGGAACGCGGTCGCGTACGACGCGAGGAACAAGGAGCCGACGTAGCGGTCGATGCGCCCGCCCCACTTCAGTCCGCGGCCCATCATCGGCGCACCGCCCTGCGCATGAGGTAGGCGCCCACGAGCGCGCCCACGCCGACGACGCACCACGCGCCGACGGCGGGCGGGAGCACGTGGCTCGTCGAAAGCTCCTTCGAGAGGCGCATCGAGAGCAGGTAGAACGCGAGCGCGTACCCGACCGCGGCCGAGAGCGCGCCGAGCTGCGTGCCCTTGCGCAAGAGGATCCCCGTGGGCACGCCGAGCAGGAGGAACATGAGGTAGGTCGACGACAGGGCGCGCCGGTTGTGGATCTCGTAGACGTACGCGGACTTCTTCGGCGCGGGCGTCTTCGGGTCGAGGACGAGCTGGGCGAGCTCCGCCGACGTCTTGTGCCGCGTCGCGCCGAACGAGCCCTCCTTCTCCGGCTGGAGCTGTCCGAGGTCGATGCGGAAGACCGGGTTCTCGTTCCGCACGTCCGACGGCCCGACGAGGATGCGCGCCTTCTGGAGGAAGAGGAACACCTCCTTCTCCGTGAACTGGAAGCGCACGCGCTCGGCGAGGATCCAGCGCGCGCGCTCCTTGCCGTGTTCGGGCACGAAGAGCACGGCGTTCAGGAAGTCGTCGCCCTCGCGCCACGCCGAGGACAGGAAGAACTTCTCGAGCTGGAGCTCGGTCTCGCCGGGCTTGAGCTCCTTGAACTGCTCGCGGATCGCCTGGAAGCGGTAGCCCTCCTGCGCGCGGCGGATGGGCGGCATGAACTCCTCGAGCATCCAATCCGTGCCGAGCGCGAGCCCGAGCCCGAGCACGAGCCCGGGGAGCACCATGCGCAGCGGGTTCCATCCGGCCATGCGGATCGCGGTCCACTCGTTGTCCGCGGCGAGGCGCCCGTAGGTCGACACGACCGCGAGCAGGAACGAGAGCGGGAGGACGTACGGGATCAGCCCCGCGATGAGCAGCGGGAGGAAGCGCAGCACCCCCAGCGTGTTGACGCCCTGGAGCTTCGCGACCGCCGCTACGGCGATCACGGGCAGCGCGATCACGAACAGGCCGACCACCGCGAACAGGAAGGCCTCGGTGAGCTCGCGCAGGATGGACACGAAGAGCTTCATGCTCGGGAGGAGGCCCTACCGTGCCGGATCGGCGCGCGGATCTCCAGCACGTCCTCGCCTTCGCGGCGGGACGCGACGCGGCTCGGCGCGGCCGCCCAGCACCGCGCGGCAACCCGCGCCGCCCCCCGTGAGCATCGCCGCGAGCAAGCGCGCTCCCCGCGCCCCAAGGCGCGGCGGAACGCCGGTCGTCGCGGGCCCGCGCCGCGCGAGGCCGCGGTCGGGAGCGAGTACGATCTCCCCGTGATCCTCCGTGAGATCGTGTTGAAGGAGACCCCGCGCCGGCGCGTGCACCTCGAGCTCGAGGACGAACGACCGGTGCGCGTGGTGAAGCGCATCCCGGCCGCGGGCCTCGCGGGGCTGCGCGCGCGGCGCCTCGCCAAACGCGAGTTCGAGGTGCAGCGCAAGCTCTTCGCGCTCGGCCTCGCGGTGCCCGAGCCGCTCGCGTGCACGACGACGGCGGCGGGCGTCGAGCTCGTGCAGCGCTGTGTCGCGGACGCGCGTGAGCTCGCCGACGTGCTGCGGGCGGAGGACGCACCCGGCCGCGAACGGCTCGCGCGCGACGTCGGTGCGCTCCTCGGACGCGCGCACGCGCTGGGGCTCGACCACCCCGACCTGCACGAGAAGAACGTCCTCGTCGACGAGGCCGGCAAGCCCGGGTTGATCGACTTCCCCGGCGCGCGCACCGCGCGGAGCGCTGGGCCCGAGCGCGCGCGGCGCGACCTCGTGCAGCTCGCGGCCGCAAC
>JACRIO010000250.1 GCA_016220035.1 Planctomycetota bacterium
ATACGCCGCCGACGGCAAGGCCGAGCTCTTCGATCGACTGAAGCCCGCGCTCCAGGGCGGCGAGCTCGCCGACGTCGCCCGTCTCGCGCGCGAGCTCGGCATGACCGAGGGCGCGGTCAAGGTCGCCGGGACGCGCCTGCGCAAGCGCTACAAGGAGCGTTTGCGCTCCGCGATCGCGGACACCGTCGAGAGCGAAGCGGAGGTCGAGGACGAGCTCCGCGCCCTCCTCGCCGCGCTCGCGGCGCGCTGAGGAGATGCTGGCCCCCTTCGCTGGCACGCCCAGGATTCAGGCCCACGGGCGGGCCCCCCGGGCGTGAGAGCGGCCTCGGGAAACCCGCGTGCCAGCGAAGGGGGCCAGTCTCACATCGCGGCGATGGGCGTGTAACCTCCCCCGCGCGCTCCGTCTGAGGCGGACGGAGGACCTGATGAACCCCACGAACGCCTGTCCGCGCTGCGGCGCCGGTTGCAGTGAAGCCGAGCGCGTCCAAGGCCTGTGCGCGGGCTGTCTGCTCGTCGCGGGGCTCGAATCGAAGCACGGCGAGGAAGGCGTGGCGGCGCCGCGGCGTCCCGCGCCTTCGATCGCCGAGCTCGCGCCGCACTTCCCCGACCTCGAGCTGCTCGAACTCGTCGGCCAGGGCGGGATGGGCGCCGTGTACCGCGTGCGGCAGAAGCAACTCGGCCGCGAGGCCGCGCTCAAGATCCTCGCGCTCGACGCCGAGGCGACGCCCGCGTTCGGCGAGCGCTTCGAGCGCGAGGCGCGCACGCTGGCGGCGCTCGACCACGAAAACATCGTCCACGTGTACGACTCCGGCCGCGCGGGGCCGTGGTGGTACCTGCTGATGGAGTTCGTCGACGGCGTCTCGCTGCGGCAGATGATCCGCGCGCGCGAGGTCGACCCGCGCACGGCGCTCGCGATCGTCGCGCAGGTGTGCGACGCGCTCCAGTGCGCGCACGACCACGGCGTCGTGCACCGCGACATCAAGCCCGAGAACGTGCTCGTCGACCGCAAGGGCCGCGCGAAGATCCTCGACTTCGGCCTCGCGAAGCTGCTCGGCCGCGAGCCGCGCACGGGCACGCTCACGGAGACGGGCCAGGTGATGGGCACGCCGCGCTACATGGCGCCGGAGCAGTGGGAGCGCCCGCTCGCGGTCGACCACCGCGCGGACATCTACTCGATCGGCGTCGTCTTCTACGAGCTGCTCACGGGCGAGCTCCCGATCGGCGCGTTCGCGCTGCCGTCGCAGAAAGGCGCCCCCGACGCGCGCGTCGACCCCGTCGTGATGAAGACGCTCGCGAAGGAGCCCGAGCGCCGGTATCAGCACGCGAGCGAAGTGCGCACGGCGGTGCGGTCGATCGAGAGCACGCCGCCGCCGCTCGTGAGCACCGCTCCGCGCAGGTCGCGCACGGGGTTGTGGATCGCGCTCGGCGCCATCGGCTGCTTGACCCTACTGCTCGCACCGGCCCTCCTGTTCGCCTTCCTCGGCACGCGGTACGTCGCGACACAGGAGGACCAGGCCCAGATGGCCCAGTTGGCGGCCACCGAACAGGCTCGGCTGGCCTTGGAGGCGCGCGACGCCGCGCGATCGACTGCGGGACGAGCCGAGGGTCGCATGCTCCGCTCCGCCTACGTCGACACCGTCGGCCCCGCGCCGCGGATCGACCGCAAGCGCGCGCGAGCGCTGAATTGGACGGACGACCAAATGGACCTCGCGGACGCGATGACGGATCTCGCTTGGTACCTGAACCTGTCGCGCGCGGAGAGCTCGGTCGACGCGGTGAGCACGTCGGACCGTACGGTGCGTTTCGTGCTCCGGGCCGAGCCGGAGTTCCATCGCGCGCACTTGCGGCTGCTCGAGGCGCTCTCGCGCAGTCCATCCAGCGGCATCGAGCGCGGCAGAGTGGACGGCGAGCCGGTCGTCACCGGGTACTCGTTCGCCGGCGAAGGCTTCTCCGTCGTGGTCGACGGGACGGACGTGCTCACGTGGTCCGTCGACGCGGACGTGGTCGAGCGGGCGGCACGCGCGGCCGCGGGCAGCGCGAGTCGGCTCCCGGCTCCCGACCTCGACTGGTTCTTCGCGTTCACCGGACTCGCGAGTTGGCCGGACTTCGGCGCGGACGAATGGAAGGTGGAGCTCGACCTGACGGGCGAACCGCACGGTTGGGTCGAGCGCCACGGGACGCGGACCAAACTCGACGCCTCGGCGTTGCGCGGGCCGTACCGAGCGCTGCTCGCTCTCGCGCGGGAACGGCTGCCGCGCTGAACGACGCGGTCCATCTTCGTTCGAGGCGAACTCCAGGTGACCTCGGCCTCGATTCCCGTCTGACCGCAGCGAACCCCGACTCCAAGGATGCCCCGATGAACGCACCCATGGCACCGATCGTCCCGCAGTCCGTCCCCGCGCGCTCCACGAGCACCTCCACGATCGTCGCGATCGTCGTCGCCTGCGCGGTCGGCGCCGTGTTGCTCGCCGGCGCGGCTTTCCTCGTGTTGTTCCTCTTCCTCGGTGTGCGACGCAGCACGGCGCTCGAGGCCGAGCAGGCCGCGGCGGCGGAGCAGGCCCGCGTCTACGAACAGTCCCGCGCGGAAGAGGAGGCAGCGCGGCGCGACGGTGCGGCGACGCGACCCGCCGGTGCGGTTCCATCGCGGCGTTGAGGCGCATCGGAACCGAGCGCGGGCGACCCGTGGTGCGCGCGGGAAAAGCGGGATAGCTTCTCGGGATGCGCACCGCCCTCGCCCTCTCGCTCGTCCTCGCCGCGTGTCAGGCCCCCCGCGCCGCAACGCACGCCGCCGCGCCCTCGAACGCCGCCGACGCGGCCTTCGGGGCGCGCTTCACGGGCGCGACGCTGCGTTTCGACTACGTGCACTGCGGGACGGCGAAGGAGGAGCACGTCGCTCCCGCGGGGTACCGCCTCGAAGGCGAGTGGCCCGGGAGCCGCGTCCACCTCGTCGACGACACCGACCTCGGCCTCTACCGCTTCCGCCTGTTCGACGCGGCGACGAAGACGGAGCTCTTCTCGCGCGGCTTCGCGAGCATCTACGGCGAGTGGGAGACGACCGGGCCCGCGAAGGCCGGGTGGGGGAGCTTCGAGGAGTCGCAGCGCTTCCCCGAGCCGAAGGTGCCCGCGACGCTCGTGCTCGAGAAGCGCGGCGACGACGGCGCGTTCCACGAGCTCTGGCGCGGCGACGTCGATCCCGCGAGCCGCTTCGTCGATCGCTCCGCGCTTCCACGCGTCGGTGAAGTGATCTCGATGCGCGAGAACGGTCCTTCTGCGAACCACGTCGATCTGCTCGTCGTCGCCGACGGGTACACAGCAGAGAAGCGCGGTGAGTTCGTGGCGGACGTGAAGCGTTTGACCGACGTCCTGCTCGCGACGGAGCCCTACAAGCGCAACGCGAACGCGTTCAACGTGCGCGCGCTCTTCGTCGCGACGCCCGAGGAGGGCATCTCGAACCCGCGCAAGGGCGTGTGGAGGGACGGCGCGTTCGGCCTTTCGTTCAACGCGTTCGACAGCGACCGCTACGTGCTCACGTACGAAGACCGCACGCTGCGCGACGCGGCGGCGCAGGCGCCGTACGACGCGCTCATCCTGCTCTTCGACGAGCGCAAGTACGGCGGCGGCGGCATCTACAACCTCTGGGCGACGTGCGCGAGCGACACCGAGCCCGCGCCCTACGTCTTCGTGCACGAGTTCGGGCACAGCTTCGCCGGGCTCGCCGACGAGTACTACAGCTCGCAGGTCGCGTACGAGAGCACGGGCAAGCACGCCGTCGAGCCGTGGGAGCCGAACGTGACGGCGCTGCTCGATCCGTCGAAGCTCAAGTGGAAGGACCTCGTCGACGCGGCGACGCCGCTCCCGACGCCGTGGGACCAGAAGCGCTACGACGCGATCGACCTCGCCTACCAGAAGGAGCGCAAGGCGCTCATCGACGCCAAGTCGAGCGAGGAAGCCAGCGAGGCGCTCATGCGCTCGATCCAGACGAAGACGGAGCCCTTGCTCCACTCCGAGCGCTTCTTCGGCAAGGTCGGCGCGTTCGAAGGTTGCATGTACGAGGCGAAGGGGCTCTACCGGCCCGAGGCGGACTGCATCATGTTCACGCGCAACCCGAAGAGCTTCTGCAAGGTCTGCGAGCGCGCGATCGAGCGCGTCCTCCGCCGCTTCACCGAGTGATGGCGCCCGATCGCCACGACCCGCACGTGCTCCCCGAGGGGCTCGCGGCGCCCGTCGACGACGGCGCGGCGCGCCACCTGCGCGGCGCGAAGCTTCCGCCGCTCGAGCTCGCGTCGACGTCGGGCGAGCTCGTGAACCTCGCGGAACTCGCGCGCTTCCCGCACGTGCTCTTCTTCTACCCCCGCACCGGCGTCCCAGGTCAGGCGCCGGGCGACGCGTGGAACCGGGTCCCCGGCGCGCGCGGCTGCACGCCGCAGAGCCTCGGGTTCAAGGCGCTCTTCGCGGAGTTCGCGCGGCGCGACGTCGAGGTCTTCGGCGTGAGCACGCAGACGAGCGCGTACCAGCGCGAGTTCCGCGAGCGCGAGCAGGTTCCCTACCACTTCCTCTCCGACGCGGAGCTCCTCCTCGCGCGCGCGATGCAGCTCCCCACGTTCGACTTCCCGATCGCGAGCGGCGGTCCGCGCACGCTGATCCAGCGCATGTGCTGGTTCGTCGACACGGGCATCGTCGAGGAGCTGTGGTATCCCGTGTTCCCGCCCGACCGCAACGCTCGGATCGTGCTCGACTGGCTCGACGCGCACCCGCGCTGACCCGCGCCGGGTCACTCCGCCCCTGGGCGGGGGTGAAGCGCTGCCCGGCGGTCTTCGCGAAGCCGCGCGGCCGCGCGCGCGCCGCTAGAATCCGGGCCGGCCATCGACACCGGAGGATCGACATGAACGCAGCACCGACCACGCCCGCCACCGCCGACAAGTACGCCCAGGCCCTCGACGGCCGCGACCCGTTGGCTTCCATGCGCAAGGGCCCCAAGCGCACGAAGAAGCTCCTGAAAGGCCGTTCCGAGAAGGAACTCGCGTGGCGCCCCGCGCCGGGCAAGTGGTCGGTGAAGGAGGTGCTCGCGCACCACGCCGACGGCGAGATCATCCTCGGCAGCCGCCTGCGCTTCGTCGCCGCGATGGACGACGCGCCGCTGCCCGGCTACGACCAGGATCTCTTCGTGACGCGCCTCGGAGTCGAGAAGGTGAAGTCCAAGGCGCTGCTCGCGGCGTGGGAGAGCGCGCGCGCGTTGAACGTGGCCCTGCTCGACCGTCTGCCCAAGGGCGCGTTCGCGCGCACTGGTCTGCACGCCGAGCGCGGCCCGGAGTCCATCGAGCGCATGGTCGCGATGTACGCCGGGCACGACTGCCTGCACGAGGCGCAGATCGAGCGCACGCTCGCGGAGTACGACGCCGCGCGTCGCGCGCGCAAGCTGGAGAGGAAGGCCGCCAAGGTGGCGAAGAAGTCGTCGCAGGGCGCCGCGCAGTCTGCGCCCAAGGGCGCGGACAAGCGGCGCAAGGACGCGAGCGAGCCGAAGGCGCTCAAGAAGGCCGACAAGCAGCTCGAAGCGATCCTCGCGGCGCGATGAAAGCGTGTGGTTCGGTTTCGTGCGCCGGTCGCGCGCGGAACGGAACCGCGTCCGACTTCAGGGGAGGAAGCTCTTCCGGTTCGCGAGTTTGCGCGGCAGGTACTCCTCGATCACGAAGTTGAGGCCCCACTTCGCGAGGGCCTGCTGCTCGGCGCGCACGCCCATCTCGAGCAGTTGGCCGATCGCCTTCTGCCACGGCTTGTGGGCCTGGAAGAACGGGTCGTTCTTGAGCGCATCCTTCGCGCGCTTGATGTCGACGTCCTGCAGCTCGTGCGTCGCGTCCTCGAGCTTGAAGTCGTGGATGTCCTGCGGCGTCAACCCGAGGAACTGCGCGCGCGGCACGCAGAAGAACTGGTTGATGTGCGCCGCGTTGCCCGAGCCGACCTTGAGCGTGCGGTAGATGTTCGCGATGCCGTAGGGATCGCAGTCGACGAAGGCGTAGACGGGGAGCTTCTTCTCGTCCGACAGGCGGCGGATGAAGCGCCGGCACGCGCGCGAGGGGACGCCGGCCGTCGAGATCAGGATGCAGTTCGACGTGCGCCAGAATTCGTGCTCGTTCAGGCGCTCGTACATGCCGCCGGTTTCGATCGCGAGCACGAACTTGGCGTCGGTCTCGAAGCCCAGCCGCTCCACATCCGACGGGATCGAGTACGAGCCTGAGCCGAATTCCGTGCAGTCGATGCGCTTGGGGTTGCCCTTCTTGTCCTGATCGAGCACGACCAGCTGACCTGCGACCGCGCCGCCATGCTCCTCGGGGCGGTAGCGCAACTGCTCGCGCGTCAAGCCGTCGAGGCTCGCCAGCGCCTCGATGTCGTCCATCGCCGCGTCCGACTCGGGCTGTTCGTTGAACTTGGCCTCGCCCCAGTTCTTCGAGACGTAGTAGGCCTCTCGCTTCGTCGCGTGGTCGTCGTTCTCGATCATGTCCTTGCTGACGGACATGAGGCGCAGCGTCTGGGCGAAGTTCTTCACCGTGTTCACGGTGAGCGCGCGGCCGGTCGTGCCGCGGCCGAGCTCGAAGTAGCCGACCTTGGTGTCGTACTTCACGTTCGAGAGCGAGCGCGTCGGGAAGCGCAGCTCGGGTAGCGTGCGCGCCAGGATCTTCGACTGCACCTTGACCGCGGTGTTCTCGATCAGCTTCAGCGTCTTCTGGTCGAGCTCGGTGAGCTTGTAGTTCTTCTGCTTCGGCTGCTCGTCGGGCTTCTTCTTGGCCATGGCGTGGGTCCGTGGGTGCGCGCGGTCGGGTGCGCCTAGGTAGAGGATCGATCCCCACGATGCAAGCGCCGCGAGAGCGCGTCGACGTGCACGCCGTGAGCGTGGCCTGCGTCGACCTGCGATCGACGGGCCGAGGCCGACGCGGCTCAGGACAAGAAAAGAGCGCGGGGCCGCTTTCGCGACCCCGCGCCCTCGAAGTCAGGAACGGGTGCGGATCACCAGGTGATCACGTACGCGTTCGTGCCGTTGAAGGTCTCCGGCGGGCAGAACAGCGCCGCGGCGTTGCGGTAGTAGGCCATGTAGTGGGCCGTGATACCGGAGCCGGGCGGGGTGAGGTTGGCAGCGCCCCAGCCGTTCGACAGGAGAACCGTGTCGGTCGGCGAGGGGAAGCTGGCCTGGCCCGCGGCGAAGATCGGCTTCGTGCGGCGGATGAGCGTGCCGTCCACGCAACGCACGCCGTCGCCGAAGGTGACGCCGGAGACGTTGTTGAGGTTGCCGCGCATGAAGATCACGTTGCCGCTCGGGTTGACGCCGTCGACCTGGAGGACGACGTTGTCGAGCGCGGTGGCGCCGGTAGCCGTGATGAACGCGCCGTTCGCGTTGAACGAGCTACGGCAACCGCGACCGGGGCCGCCGAAGTTCGTGCACGGGCAACCGGGGGTGACGTTCGGGTCGATGCCGTCGCCGGCGCAGAAGCCGGCGCCCGGTTCGAGATTGCAGCCCACGCGGAGCAGCCAGAAGCCGTCGAAGCCCTGCGAGCCCAAGCTCGCGACCGGCAGCGGGTTCGCGGCGTTCATGTTGGTGTAGTCGAGGACGCCGCTCGCGTCGCCCGCGATGAACGACAGCGGCGCACCGCCGCAGAGCACGGTCGACTGGTCGAGCGGGCTCGGGTAGTTGCCCGGGATGTGCGTGACCGCGACACCCACGAAGAACACACCGTTGACCGTGACGGCCGGAACGACCGCAGTGGAGTTCAGGATGTCGGTGTCGACGTTCTGGATCGTCGACGCGATCGTCGCGACGTGCACGAGGCCCGTCGACGGGTCACCGTCGTCGTCCGAGTCGTCCCAGATGACGAGATCGCTCGGCGTGCCGTTGGTACCGCCGACGCCCGGGAAGGCCGCGGTGCCGTAGGCGGTCGAGATGCTCGAGATCGTCGTCGACTGGCCGATCTGGCCGAAGCGGTGGATCCACGCGAGGGCGCCGCCGTTCGTGAGGCCGATCGAGTTCTCGGTCGTGCCGTCGTCGTACGCGCAGCCCGGGGGCAGCGGCGGCGCGGGAGCGATCGAGAACAAGCCGGCTCCGCCCGCAGCACCGGGGAACACACCGCACTGGATCGTGTAGGTGTTGCCGCCGGTCGCGAAGAAGGAAACCAGCGACTGCAGCGTGCCGCAGGCGTCGTCGTTGCAACCGAGCGCCCCGGCCGCGGGGCAGCCGCAGCCGTCGTAGACCGCGAACTTCGTGTCGATGCCGGTCAGGCCGACCGTCGACACGTCCCATTGGCCCGTGGAGGGCGCCGTCCAGCAGAACCACACGTCGTGGTCGATCCCCGTCAGGCCGTAGGCGTTGCACCGGGGCTCCGCCTGACCCTGCGTGCCGGTCGTCGCGGTCGTCGTGTCGAACGCGTGCGGGCCGGCGCCGACGAGGGCGACGGGGGTCGCGCAGTCATCGCCCGGGGGCGGCGTGAACACGGTGATGTCGAACGTCCCCGTTCCGCCCACGGCGCCCGGGAAAGTCCCGAACTGGATCGTGTAGGTGGTTCCGCCGGTCGCGCTCCAAACCACGCCCGACTGGAAGTTGCAGTCGTCGTCGTTGCAGGCGAGCGCCGTGCCCGCCGTGGGGCAGCCCGTGCCGGAGTAGATGGCGACCTTCGTGTCGACGCCCGTCTGGAGGCAGGAGCTCAGGCGGAAGTTGTTCGTCGACGGAGCGGTCCAGGTGTACCAGACGTCGTTGTCGATCGTCGTGCTGCCGAAGAAGAGGCAGAGCGCTTCCGCCTGTCCTTCGAGGCCGGTCGTCGCGGCCGACGTGTCGAACGGATAGGGGCCGACAGCGCCGAGGGCCAGCGGCGTGGCGCAGCTGTCCTCGGGCGCGGGCGGGGGTGCCGCGCTGAGGTCCATCGAGCCCGTCCAGGTTCCGGCGGCCGCCCAGGCGCCCGCCTGGATGAGGTAGACCGTGCCGGCGGTCGCGGCGAAGGTGAACTTCGACTCGCCGACGCCGCCGCACCCGTCGTCGTTGCAGGCCAGCGCGCCGGCCGGCGGGCAGGCATTCGGCCAGGCCGCGAGCACGGTGTCGAACCCGGCTGCGAGCGCGCAGGTCGTGACGATCACGTTCTCGGTGTTGGGCGCCGTCCAGGCGAACCACACATCGTTGTTGGCTTGCGCGCAGATCCCCGTCGCCGTCGTGCCGGTCGCACCGATGGTGCTGACCGCGAACGTGCCGTAGCCCGCGATCGGCGTAGCGCCGGTGCAGTCGTCGTTCGCGGGAGCGGCGGCCGCGCCGGTGATCGTGAACGATCCGAAGTAGCCGAGCGCGCCCGGGTAGTTGCCCATCTGGATGACGTAGTCCGACCCCGCGGTGGCGGAGAAGTTGAGCTGCGTCACGAGGCCGCAGAAGTCGTCGTTACACGCGAGCGCCGTTCCGGCCGTCGGACACGTCGTGCCCGCGTAGACGGCCACCTTGCTGTCGGACGTCACGCCGCCGCACAGGCTCAGCGTGAAGCTGCCCGTCGACGGCGCGTTCCAGGTGAACCACACGTCGTTGGTGACGCCCATCGTACCGAAGAACAAGCAGAGGCCCTCGGCCTGGCCTTCCGCGCCCGTCGTCGCCGCGCTCGTGTCGACCGTGTGCGGGCCCGGGCCCGCGATGACGTCCGGAGTGGCGCAGTTATCGCTGCCATTGAGGAAGGACGTGCCCGTCTGCACGATGGGCTGGAGGTGATGCTGGACCGGAGGCGCGGTCTGCTTGACCGCGACCTTGACAGGCGCTTGCTTCACGCCGGTCTGGGCCTTGGGCAGTTGCTGAACGGGCACACTCGACGTCACCTGGGCTTGCGCCGCCGTACCGACGGCGATCGCAGCCAAGGAAAGCGCAAGGTTGGAGAGCTTCATCTTGGACTCTTTCGATGTCTGGACTGGATTCCTGATCAGGGATCGAACACCTCGGGGAGGTCCCCGAGGACTGCGGCTCCTCCGGTAGGGTTGGGGAGTGTGAAGGGCCGAGTCAACTCCAAGGATAATGGCCGGTCCGGGCATGTGTTCTGGAAAGTCTCGGAAAGACCGGCCCTCCCAGCGTTGCCGCTCGACCGAGCTGGGGTACACGGCGCTCATTTCTTCCGAGCTCGCACGATCGGCCGCGAAGACGGAACTTTCGACCTCGGCGATCCATCGCCCCGCGCGTGCGGGGTCGGTATGGCGCGGGTTCCACGCGAGGCTCCGGTGCTCGATTCCCCGCGCGCGCGGGCGTTCCAGCGGCCACGAGCCTGGGATGAACGCGGTTCGCGGCCTGGGCTCGCGGTCTGCGGCTACCCGCGGAGGAGGGGCCGACGCATGTGCGCGCAGGGGCCGGCGCGCTCCCGGCACCCGACCCAGCCCACGTGCCCGCGCGGTCGCCGCGTTCGGCGGGCGGCCCGTGCGCCTACATCCCTCCCCCGAACGTCAGACCTTGCGGCTCTTCTGCAGCACGTCGTCGAGCGTCTTCACGGTCTGGTCGCGCTCGGGATCGGAGAGGTCGAGGATCTCCTGCAGCGCGATCCCGATGTGGGGGATGTACTTCTCGATGTAGGAGCGCTTGTTGAACTCCGACTGCAGTCGCTTCCCCTTGCGCACGTACTGGCCGAGCCTCCGTCCGCACTCGCGCAGCGCGAGCTGGATCTCGACGACGATCTCCTCGTAGTTCGCGATCGCTTCCTTGGACTCGGAGGTGAACGGCACCCACACGCTCGCGATGTGCACGAAGATCGCGCACGCGCCGATCGGGAGCCCGCCCTTGGGCTGCGCGAGCCCGTAGTTCTTCCAGTTCGTCTCGAGCACCGCGCGCGTCACCGCGCAGCCGCCCTGCTGGTAGAGCAGCGGCACGCGGTTCGCGAAGCGCAGGACGCGCACGGGTTCGTCGGCCGCGCCGACGAGGTCTTCCGTGACGACGACGTTCTTGCGTTTCTGGATGCGCCCTTCCTCGGTGAGCTCGAGCCCGACGCCGCCCGGCTTGCCGAACGCGATGCCGGCCTCGATCTGGAACGGGTTGCCGCGGTAGACGGCGGCGGGACGCGTCGTCGCGCAGTAGAAGTCGGCCTCGATCTCCTTCTTGAGTCCGGCGAGGATCAGCTCCTCGCCGATCGGCGAGAGGCAGTTCGTCGGCGGCGCCATGATCTTCGCGCTCTGGATCGCCGTGTGGAGCGCGGACGCTTCCTCGCGCGCGATCTGCGTCGGCCGCGCCTTGGTCGAGACCTTCGCGCGCGTGCAGATGTCGTCCACGACCTTGGGGCCGACGCGCACGAACTCCTCCTGCAGGAAGGACGACAGCGTTCGCGACTCCGTCTCCTTGAGCATCCCGATGAGCCGTCCGAGCTCGACGCCGTGCGGGTGCGGCTTGATCTCGACCGCTTCGGGCGGCAGGTGCTTCGTCGCGCGCTCGTACGTCACGACCTGCGCGCCGCCCTCGGTGCCCACCGTCGGGTCCTTGTAGTGCAGCGTGAGGTGCGGGTTCGCGATCGCGGTCTCCTTCAAGTACATGTCGACCGACTTGTCGCCGCGCTGGTAGCGCGCCTCCATCTCGATCTCGACGCGCGTGCCGTGCTCCTGGTGCCACTCGTCCATCGTCTTCGACTCGTGGATGTCGGGCTTGTTGCGCAGCGTGTCGATGGAGAGCTGGTACTCGTGCGCCGGCTGCTTCTTGCCCGTGCGCGAGACGATGCGCACCGGGAGGCCGGTCGTGAGCTGTCCGTACATGCCCGCCGCGGAGATGCCGATGCCCTGCTGGCCGCGCGTCTGCGAGAGCTTGTGGAATTTCGAGCCGTAGAGGAGCTTCCCGAAGACCTTGCCGATCTGCTCCGGGACGATCCCGGGACCGTTGTCCTCGACCGCCATGCGGTAGCGGTCCTCGCCGGTCTTCGTGAGCTCGACCGTGATCTCGGGGACGATGCCCGCTTCCTCGCAGGCGTCGAGCGAGTTGTCGACCGCCTCCTTGACCGCCGTGAGCAGCGCCTTGAGCGGCGAATCGAAGCCGAGCAGGTGGCGGTTCTTCGTGAAGAACTCGCTGACGGAGATCTCGCGCTGTTTCTGCGCCATCTCCTGCGCGGTCGCGCGGCGCGCGCGGTCCTCGCCCGCTGTCGCTTCGGGCTCGCGCGCCTTCGGCGCGGGCGCGCGCTCGTCCGCGGCCGGAGGCGCGTCCTTCGAAGGCCCCGCGGAAGGAGCCGACCCGGCCGCCTTGCGTCCGCGCTTCGCCTTCATCTCCGGGCTCTTCTCGTCCTCTTCTTGATCGAACAACGTCGGCGCCGTGGCGCCGGGCTTCGTCGGCTGCACTGGAGTCCCCTCGCTCTTGGTCGAGGGTGCGTTCTAGGGACGCTCGCGCTCGATTGCAACGGACTCGGAGCTCGTCCCGCCCCGCGCGGCTCCGGCGGGAGCACGCCATGCGGCCTGGATCCCCGCCGCGATCGCGCCCGCGGCGACGAGGAAGAGCGGCGCGGAGGACAAGCAGCCGATCGAGAGGTGGCGCTTCTGCAGCGAGCCCCCGCACGCGGGGCACATCCGCGGCGTCGGCCGCGGGAGCTCCACGCGGCAGTGCGCGCAGCGATCGAGCTCTCGGATCCTAGGCGACATGGCACGGACGGAGCGGGAGCTCGATCCCCTCCGGCGCGAGGTCGGCGCGGCACAGTCCGAGCTCCGCAGCCGCGTCGCGGAACGCGAGCAGCGCGGGGGCGAGCGCGGCGCCCGGCTCGTACAGGCACTCCTCGCCGAGGTAGCGCCGACAGGCCGCGCGGGGGAGATGCCACGCGCGGCTCGCCTCGTCGGCGAGCGCTTCGACGGCGGTGCGGCCGCGCTCGCGCGCCCGCGCGAACGCCTCGAGTCGGCCGTCGAGCGGCGCGTCCGCGCGCGCGATCCACACCGCGAACACGAACGGGAGCCCTGTACGGCGCGCCCACTCCTCGGACGGATTGAACACGGGCGGCGCGGCCGTCTCGTGGTGCTCGCGGAGCGCCGCGTCGCCGATGCGGAGCCACGCGTCGCAGGCGCTCGCGCGCGGATCGGCGCCCTCCGCGACCTCGACGAACTCGACCGCCTGCTTCGCGAGCAGCACGCGCACGAGGGTCGCCGCGGCGCGGCTCGACGGATCGAGCGCGAGCGTGCGCACGGCCTCGATCGGCTTCCGGAGGAACACCTGCACGCTGCCCACGAAGCCCGCGCCGCTGACCGCGACGCCGTCGAGGAAGCGGTACCCCGGCTGGCGGAAGAGCTCGATCGAGCTCACGAGCGCGACGTCGAGCTCGCCCGAGCGCAGACCGTCCACGAGGCGGGCGGGGACGCGGCGTTCGTAGCGGATCCCCGGTTCCAGCTCGAGGCCGAGATCGAGCGGCCGTCCGACCAGGTAGGGGACGCTGCCGACGCGCAGGTCCCGGTGCGTGTTCGAGGAGGCCATCCGCGCCAGCATACGCCGCGCGGCGGCGTCGACGGAGCCTCCCTCGTCCCCGTCGCGCCGGTCTTTTTTCGAATGCGAACGAAGGCCGGAGGACCTCGATCGGTAAGCTGCGGCGCTCGACCCCTTCCTCGGAACTCTCCCCTTGAGCGCCATCGGTTTCCTCGGTCCCCTGCTCTCCTCCGCGCTGGGCGCGCGCGCCAAGCCCCACGCCCGCGCTTTCGGGTTCCTCGCGGGCTCGCGGCATTCCTTCCTGAACTCGAGCAACCTCCTCGCGCTCGGCGGGCTCGGCTGGGCCGCCTACGAGATCTGGCGGACGCGCGAGCGCGCGGCGCAGGCCTCCGGCGGCGCGCCCGTGGTCGTCCCCGGCACCGTCGTGCAAGGCGATTTGCCGCCGCCGCTGCCGCCGAAGGCCGCGAAGGGCGTCCCGCCCGGCCCGCCCGCGATCCAGAACGACGTGCAGCGCATCGTCGAGCTCACGCTCGCGGCCGCGCGCTGCGACGGCGAGCTCGGCGAGGAGGAGTTCGGCGCCCTCCTGCGCACGGCGCGCGACATCGGCGCCGAGCGCATGGTGAAGGACGCGCTCGAGCATCCGCGTCCCGTGGCTGAGATCGTCGGCGGCGTCAGCGACCGGAAACAACGCGAGGCGCTCTACGTCTACGCGTTCAGCATCGTCCGCGCGGACGAGGACGTGCGCACGGGCGAGCGCGCGTGGCTCGCGGACCTCGCGCGCCAGCTCGGTCTCGAGGCCGCCACCACGACGCGCCTCGAGAAGGAGACCGCCTACCGCATCGCGTCCATGCCCGCGGGGACGCAGCGCGCCTGAATCCTCGTCGCGGGAGAGCTTCGGAGTCACGCGCATGTCCCAATCGAGCTGGTACCTCGCCCTCGGCGGCCATCAAGTCGGCCCGTTGACGCCGGACGGAATTCGACAACACCTGGAGAACGGCGGCGCCGACGGCAGCACGCTGTGCTGGACCGCGGGCATGCCGAGCTGGTCGCCGCTCTCGTCCGTGCCCGAATTCGCCGCCCATTTCCGCGGGGCGCCGCCGCCTTCGTCGGGCGCGCCGCGCGTTCCCGGCCGTCAGGCGCACGACATCGACTTCAAAATCCACGGCAACGAGATGCAGTTCGTCGAGGTCGAGCTCGACCCGGGCGAATGTGCGATCGCCGAAGCCGGCACGATGATGTACATGACGCAGGCGATCGGGATGCAGACCGTCTTCGGCGACGGCAACTCCGCGCAGCAGGGCTTCTTCGACAAGGTGCTCGGCGCCGGCAAGCGCCTGCTCACGGGCGAGAGCCTGTTCATGACGGTGTTCCAACACCAGGGCCAGCGCGGCAAGGAGCGCGTCGCCTTCGCCGCGCCCTACGCCGGCAAGATCCTGCCGATGGACTTGCAGCAGCTCGGCGGGCGCCTGATCTGTCAGAAGGACTCGTTCCTCTGCGCCGCGCGCGGCGTCACCGTCGGCATCGCGTTCCAGAAACGCATCGGCGTCGGCCTCTTCGGCGGCGAGGGCTTCATCATGCAGAAGCTCGAGGGCGACGGGCTCGCGTTCGTGCACGCGGGCGGCACGGTGCACGCGCTCGACCTCGCCGCGGGCGAGACGCTGCGCGTCGACACGGGCTGCATCGTGGCGCTCCAGCCGCAGGTCGAGTTCGACATCCAGTTCGTCGGCGGCATCAAGACGGCCTTGTTCGGCGGCGAGGGGCTCTTCTTCGCCACCCTGCGCGGCCCCGGCCGCGTCTGGCTGCAGTCGCTGCCGTTCTCGCGCCTCGCCGACCGCATCGTGTCCGCGGCACGCGGCGCGCGGCGCGAGGAGGGCTCCGTGCTCGACCGCGCGTTCGGTCTCGGCAACCTCATCGACGGGGACGGTTGACGCAGGGCGCGTGCACGCGACGTCGGGATCCCTATCCTGTCCGCCCGTGACGCGCCCGAGCCTCTTCCCGACACCGGAGCTCCAGGACCACGCGCTGCTCGACAGCGGCGGCGGCGAGAAGCTCGAGCGCTTCGGCCGCGTGCTCCTGCGCCGCCCCGATCCGCAGGCTTTGTGGCGGCCGACGCTCCCGCCCGAGGAATGGGCGCGCGCCGACCTCGTCTTCGTGCGGGAGTCCGACCGCGGCGGCCGGTGGGAGCCGAGCCCGCGCGCCGGCGCCGAGGCGCGCCGCGGGGAGTGGAGCGTGCGCATCGAGTCGGGGACGTTCCTCGTGCGCCCGACGCCGTTCAAGCACGTCGGCGTGTTCCCCGAACAGCACGACAACTGGCGCCTCGTCGCGCGCTCCGCGCATGCGTTCGGCGTCGAGCGCCCGCGCCTGCTCAACCTGTTCGGCTACACGGGCGTCGCGAGCGTCCTCGCCGCGCAGGTGGGCTACGACGTGACGCACGTCGACGCCTCGCGCACCTCGATCGCGTGGACGCGCGAGAACGCCGCGGCCTCGGGCCTCGCGCCCGACGCGCTGCGCGTCTTGGTCGAGGACGCGCTCCTCTTCGCGCGGCGCGAAGTCCGGCGCGCGAGCCGCTACCACGTCGTCCTGCTCGATCCGCCGCACTACGGCCGGGGCCCGAAGGGCGAGCGCTGGCAGTTCGAGGACGACGCCGCGGCGCTCGTGGAGGCGGTGGGGGAGCTCCTGCACGAGCGCGCGCTCGTCCTTCTCTCGACCTACGCGATCGGATGCTCGCCGCTGGCGCTCGAGAACCTGCTCGCGGAGCTCGGCGATGGCACGCGCGCGGCGGGCGAGCTCGGCCTCCGCGCCGAAGCGGACGGACGCGTGCTCCCGGCCGGCTTCTGCGCGCGCTGGTCGCGCGGGCTCGACGGATGAGCGCGCTCGACGTCGTCCACTGCGACAACCACCTGCTCGTGGTGCGGAAACCCGCGGGCATGGCGGTGGTTCCCGACGCGTCCGGCGACGCGAGCCTCCTCGAGCAGGCGCGCGCGTGGATCGCGCGCGAGTTCGCGAAACCCGGCGCCGCGTTCCTGGGCGTCGTCCACCGGCTCGACCGGCCGGTCTCGGGCCTCGTCGTGTTCGCGCGCACGAGCAAGGCCGCGGCGCGCCTCTCCGCGCAGTGGCGCGAGCACGCCGTCGAGAAAATCTACTGGGGCGTCGGCGCGGGCGCTCCGCGCGAATCCGCGGGCGAGCTCGAGGAGCACCTCTCGAAGGACGAGGAGCGCAACGTCGTCGCGGGCGTTCCGCCCGAAACTCCCGGCGCGCGCGCGGCGCGCACGCGCTGGCGCGTGCTCGAACGGCGTGAGGGCCGGACCCTTTTCGAGTTCCAGCCTCTGACCGGTCGGCCGCACCAACTGCGCCACTGCGCGCGCCGCCTCGGAACGCCGCTCCTCGGCGATCTCAAGTACGGCGCGGAGCGCGCGCTCCCCGACGCCTCGATCGCGCTGCACGCTGCTCGCCTCCGCGTGCGCCATCCCACCCGATCGATCCAGTTCACGTTCGCGGCGCGGCCGCCGGAGGGCCCGGCGTGGTCGTTCGAGCACGTCCTCGGTTGGAACGAGGCCGCGGTCGTGGTCGCACCCGACGAGCCCGTCTGACTGCTTTCGCTCTGCGGGTGTCTCGTCTCCGCCTCGCGAAGCCCGCTCCTCATCCCCTCCGCGTCGTCCGCGGAAGCTCCAAGGGCCCGCCGACGAGGGGCGCGCGATTCGAAAGCGCACGCCATCGTGCGCTTCGATCCACGGACGCGCGGCAAGTTCGAAACGGCGCGAACCTCCGCGGAATTCGCGCGACCGGTTCAGACACCTGAAGCGGCTGTCGGGCGCATTCCCCGCTCGTTCGACGCCGTGCCTCCGCGCGGTCGCCGGACAGAGCTCCTCCCCGCAGGAGTTCGCCATGCAACCCGCCCGCTTCCGCCCCGCCTTCCTCCTCCCCGTCTTGTCCGCCGCAGCGCTCGCGCTCCCGTCCGCCGCGCAGGTCTTCTCCGCTGGAGTGCCGCACGAACTCGAACCGGTCCGCGTCGAACTGTACGGACAGGGCGCGGGCACGCTGGTGCTCCCGAGCGCCACCGACGGCCGCATCCGCGCGCTCCTCCTCGACGACACGAGCGCGACGACGTTCCAGCTCGAGGCCAGCCTGATCCCGTACATCTTCTTCGCCGAGCACCCGCCCGCGGGCGCGCTGCACGGCGGCGTCTACACGCTCGTGGATCCCATGTCCACCGACGAGGCGGCGCAGGTCGCGCGCGTCGAGGGCGAGTGGAGCGTCGACGCGACCGGTGTGGGGACGCTCACGGCGCTCCTCCTGATCGACGACGGCCCGGCCGGGGCCGAGCGCATCGCCGGCGCCGTCCAGGGTGCGTTCCGCATCACGCTCCGCGAGGCCCCGCGCCAGATCGCGCCGCCGCTCTACCTCCCGCCGCCGATCGACGTGCCGTCGAGCAGTGTGCACGTGACGCGCGTTGGAGACGCGATCGGTCTCGAGCTCACGCCCGGCACGGCCCAGCCCGCGCCGATCGTCGTCGGCATCCAGCCCGTTCCCACGGCTCAGGCGGCTCGACTCGAGCCCGTGCCTCCGACCATTATCGTCGATCCGATCGAACCGTCGATCACCGCGCGCGTGCGCTGGCGTTGGGTGCTCGCGCTCTGAACAGGGACGGGCCGGCGGGGGACGGTCCGTCCGGAGCGGGGAGCGGATCCTGGATCCGCTCGTGCTGCGGGAGGTGCTCCGGCGCCTCCCGCGCTTTTTCGTTCGTGCGCGGCGCTCCGCTCACCAGACGACGACGAGTCCGTTGGTGATGTTGTAGGTGGCGGGCGGACAGAAGAGGGCCGCCGCGTTTCGGTAGTAGGTCTGGTAGTAGCGCGTGGCGGCGCCGCCCGGCGTGACGCCTCCGCGC